>JBJOJU010000066.1:0-5911 GCA_046046485.1 Chloroflexota bacterium
CAGTTGGTCGTCTTGCTGTTCGGCTATGCGTTTCTGGTGTTGCTGTTGGCCTGCACCGAGGTTGTCTCCTCGCCGTTGGCCAACACCGTCATCGCCGTCGTCTGCTCACTCGCCTCTGTCGGGCTGGCGATCCAGACCGTGTTGATAGAACAGGTAGCCCGGTCATGATGAAACGTCTCATCGAACGCCTCAACGACGCCGATGGGTGGATCGGTATCATCATCGGCGTGGTCACCGTCTATGCCGGTTTCGTCGGTATGCTGCAGGTCCACGCCGGCAATCTCAACACCGACTACCGCGCGCAGACCCAACGCCTGTCGCTCGATGCAATGCGTATCCGCAGTGTGGGCGAAGCGACGGTGTCCGCCAATCTCGCCTACGGCGCACGTGTCGAAGACCTGCTCACCCAGCAGCAAGAATATGCCACCCTCAACGACGACACCGCCGCTGCCGAGACCTACGCCAGTGCGCTCAGCGAACTGGCCGTGATTTCACCGGCGTACGCCGAGCCGTATGCCGGCATGGGCGACAAAGGCCCAGCTGCATACGTGGTCGATACCTACCTGCGCGACGCGACCCGCGCCGATCAGCTGCGATCGTTCATGCAGGCACTCGACATGGCGTGGGATACCAAAGCCAATACCTACATCGTGCACCTGACGTTGTTGGCGGTCGTGTTGGGGTTGCTCGGTCTCTCGCTGGTGATGTCTGATATTCCGCGGCTGATGATTTTTTCGACTGCCATGGTCATGACCCTCATCACCGCTGGCTGGACGCTGCAGACCTACCGCGAGCCGCTGCCAGTCTATGAGGCAGCAGCCGTCGATGCGTTTGTCGAGGGCTACACCCTCGCCTACCAAGACGACAACGCGGGTGCCATTACCGCCTACGACAAAGCAATCGCCGCTTTGCCGACCTACGGTGATGCACACTACGAGCGTGCGCTGATTCTCTATAGCCAAGAAAAGTATCCCGAGGCGCTGGCCGGCTTCGCCGCAGCCCGCGCAGCCGGGTACGACCTGGCCAGTGTCGACGCGTGGCAGGCGTATCTCGCCCTCGTCGTGGGCGATATCGCGCAGGCGCGCAGCCTGACCGACGCCTGGGTCGCCCGTGAACCCAAGGACCCGTCTGCATTGGGTGCCGCCATCGCCGTCGCCGGCGCCGAATCAGACCCGGCCGCCGTCACGGCGGCGGCCCAGACGATGCGCACGACATTGACGACCGTCGTCGCCGAGCTCCGGGCCAAGGGCAGCGAGCCCGACGAAGACTTTTTGTTTGCCATCGACGAATACGCCGACGTGCTGCAAGAGCTGCGCGATCGCGAACCGGCACTCATCCAGAGCCCCGAGATGTTCGACGCGGTCGACGCCGCCATCGCCGATGTGCGGTCGTTGGGTGTCACGCTGGCCTTTGGCCTGACCCCGGGCAGTGGCACGGTGACGGGCATCCAGCTGGGCACCAAAGACGAGTCCGGCGCGTTCTTCGCCGCGTCCGATTTCTCCGATGAATCGTTCGACGGCATCCCGTTGACTATCGCGGGCGACGCAGCGGGTGTCCCCCAGGGGGCACACGTCTTGGTCAAGTTCTTTGTCGACGACACCGAGGACGAATCACTGCGCTATGTCGGGAGTTGGGAACAAGCCAGCGACGGCCCTGTGTCGCTCGACGTGCCCATCGACCTCGGCCCGTCGTACGTCCTGCCCGCAGGCACCTACGCCGTCGAACTCTACGTCGATGGCGTGCTGCAAGAATTCCGGACGGAGTTCATCGTCGAATAATCGATCGCTGCTGGTCACGAGACCGCCCCGGCGCTGTGCGCCGGGGCGGTTTTCTCTGCATGCGCGTGCGGCTCTGACGCTACAAAATGCGCTGGCCGAACAGACTGGCCGTCAAATCGACGGCGAGCTCGGCCGTCCGGTTGTAGAGATCGAGGATGGGGTTGACTTCGACCACGTCGAGTGCGCAGACCCGCCCGTCGCTGTGCAGCAGCTCCATCACCAGATGGGCCTCGCGGATGCTCAGCCCGCCGCTGACCGGCGTGCCCACACCCGGGGCGATGGTCGGGTCGAGCGAATCCATGTCGAAGCTGACATGCAGGTGGTCGTGGTTGGCGAAGTGCGCGATGACGCGGCGCATGACGGCGGCGATGCCCAGTTCGTCGATGTCGCTCATCGTGTAGACGGTGATGCCGCTGGCCCGCAGCGCCGCACGCTCCTCGCGGTCGAGATCGCGGATGCCCAGCATCACGATGTCGGCGGCCTGTAGCCGGGCTGTGCCGATCTGCAGCGGCGGCGGGCACAACCCCATCAGACTCGCGACCACCATGCCGTGCACGTTGCCCGATGGCGAGGTCGTCGGTGTGTTGAAATCGGCGTGGGCATCGACCCAGAGCACACCGGTGCGCCCAGGGCGTGCCAGCGACCCCGCGACGGTGCCCAGGGCACAGCTATGATCCCCACCCAGAAAGACCCCGATCTCCCCAGCCGACACACACGCCTGCATCGCCGCAGCGGCGGCATGAGCGATCTGCGCGACGCCGGCCGCATGGTGGGCATTGGCGAGTGCCGCGTCGTGCGGACTGGGCGTCGGGATGGGCAGGTTGCCGGCGTCGCTGACGTCGTACCCCAACGCACGCAGGCGCTCGGCCAGCCCTGCGTAGCGTATCGCACTCGGCCCCATGTCGACGCCGCGCCGGTTTTGGCCGATATCCATGGGCAACCCGTGGATCCGTACTGCGTTGGTGTGCATCCCGTCCCTCCCAAGTCCGTTGCTTAATTCATTCTACTCGGTCGATTGCCCCACGGCACGCATATGAAAAACCCCACGGCACGCCCCATCCAGGGCTGTCGTGGGGCTCTCCGCTCTCTGCTCTACAATCTGCCCTCTATTCTCTACCCTCTACTCAATGGTGATATCGAGGGTGACGACCGTGCCCATCGGGCTGGTGATCGTGACGACGGCCGCACCTGCGTTGAGCGCCCGGAAGCCGGGGTTGGTCTCGTAGGTGTCTTTGGTGCCGCCCTGCTCGACCGCGACCAGATCGGCCGTCGATGTCTCGACCACCCAGTCCTTCGATTCGCCCGTGAACACCACCACATCGCCGACTTTGATGGTCGCAGGGACCGTCCCCACGACGCCTTCGCCACCGATTTCGATCATCACCGGGGGCAACGCCTGGCTACCTTCGGCTGGTGCCGTCGGCGTGCCACTGCTGCTCCCACATGCCATCAAGACCACGGCAGCGACCGTCAACACCAACCCACCCAATACCGTACGACGCTTCATCTCTGACCCTCTCTGCGCACACAAAACACGATTTAGTATACGAGACAGACGAATCGACAGGCAAATCGTTCCATTTAAATAAATACAATCGTATAAAATTGTTTATTTTACGCAAATAAATTATGCGGTCGGTTTGGAGAGCGGCGGAGCTGCCTTGCCATGTGCCCTCGTGGTTGCAAACAGAGGATTCTTTGCTACAATAGAAAGACCTGTTTGAACCCCCAAGCCGACATATGCCGGCTTTTTTTAGCCCCCGCGACCGTGACGAAAGAGCGTACTGTGAATTTGGCCAAGACCTGGAACAGCGTGCTGGGTTCGTTGGAGCTCCAACTCCCCCGCAGCGAGTTCAACACATGGCTCCGACGCACCGAGCTGGTGCATCAGGATGCCTCCCTCGCCGTGGTGAGTGTCACCACACCGATGCTGCGCGAGGCGGTCGAATCGCGGTACAGCGGGATGATCGCGACCACGCTGAAAGACCTGCTGGGCCACACCGTGCGCGTCCAGGTAGTGGTCGGTACGTATGCCCACCCGGGTGCGACGACCACCCCCACGGCCTCTGGTCCCGAAGACACAGACACGCTGTTGCAGACGCAATCGGTCTCAGCAGACCAACCCAAAGCACCGGCGCGCCTCGTCGACCCGGCCACCAAACCGAAAATGCACGGCAAACAGGTGGTCGACGGCGAAGAACCGCAGCAGACCGACTTTTTCACGACGGCGACGCGGGGGATGCTCAACCCGCGCTTCACCTTCGACCGCTTCATCATCGGCTCGTCGAATCGGCTCGCCAGTGCAGCCTGTATGGCAGTGGCCGAGCACCCTGCCCAAGCGTACAACCCACTCTTTTTGTACGGCGGCGTCGGTCTGGGCAAAACCCACTTGTTGCACGCCATCGGCAACACCGCGCTGCAGCGCAACCCCAACACCAATGTGTTGTACGTGTCCAGCGAAAAATTCACCAACGATCTCATCAACGCGATCCGGCGTCAGCAGACCGAAGAATTCCGCAATCGCTACCGCACCATCGACATCTTGCTCATCGACGACATCCAGTTCATCGCCGGCAAAGACGCCACCCAAGAAGAGTTTTTCCACACCTTCAATGCGCTGCACACCGCAGGCAAGCAGGTGGTGATGACCTCCGACCGGCCGCCCAAAGCCATATTGACCCTCGAAGAGCGCCTGCGCTCACGGTTCGAATGGGGCCTCATCGTCGACGTGCAGCTGCCCGACTACGAGACGCGGATCGCTATTCTGCGCACGAAAGCCGAGCAGATGACGGTCGATGTCCCGTCTGCGGTCATCGAGTTCTTGGCGCAGCGCATCCAGAGCAACATCCGTGAGCTCGAGGGCAGCCTGAACCGGGTCGTCGCCTATGCCAAGTTGAGCGGCATCGCAATCACCGCCGAGACCGCCCAGCAGGCGCTCAGCGATCTGCTCGACACCCGCTCCAAGAAGCGCATCACCCCCGACGCTATCGTGCGCACCGTCTGCGAGTTCTACGGCACCGACACCAAGACCCTGCAGGGGCGTGGGCGCAGCCGCAACATCGTGGTGCCCCGTCAGGTATTGATGTATCTGCTGCGCGAAGAGACCGACATCAGTCTGGTCGAAATCGGCAATATTCTGGGTGGGCGCGACCACACCACCGTCATGTACGGCTACGAAAAAGTCAAAGAAGACATCATCACCGATACCCGCCTGAAAAACGAAATCAATTCGATCCGAGAAAAATTCTATTCGTGAACGATACAGAGGGTCACACGATACAGAGGGTCACACAGCTGTGTGACCCTCTCGATTGGTATTTACCCTTAACCCTTAACCCTTAACCTACAATCGTCCCTGTGCCACCGCGACAATCTCGTCACGCAGGGTTTCGATGTCTGCCCGGGCTGCCTGTTGGCGCGCCAAAAAGGTATCACGCTGCGTGTGGTCGGCCAGCAGGCCGATGTTGGCGTCGACGTTGATGAGGGCGGCGTGCACGGTCGCCACGGCCAGTTGGGCACCGGCGACGACGTCGCCCACCGCGGTCCGGTTACCGTGCTGGGCGACCGGCAACGCCAGCGGCAACAGGGCCGCCGCCGCCTCGGCGATCTGCAACGGGATCTCGGTGGCCGTCACCATCGCTGCTGCAATCGCAGCGGCCCGCTCTGGGTCGTCTTTGGCGCGCTTGTAGGCGGCGGCGACGGTCGTGTAGGCTGCGATGTCGGTCTGAATCAGATCCGTCAAGCGGGCCCGCAGCGCTTCGGTCTGCGCCAAGATCGCCTGTGCCTCGCTGTCGAACGCCGCATAGCGCGGCCGCCCCACCGTCAACGAACAGACCATGCTCACCAGCCCGGCGGCCAACGCTCCGGTCAGGGCAGCCACACTGCCACCGCCCGGGGTGGGGGTGGCGGAGGCGAGTTGGTCGAGGAACGATTGGACGCTCTGGTGGCGCAGTTCGGTCGTCATGGCTGCACCTCAGGCCTGTTTGTTGACGAGCTGCTGCAAGCCAGCCGCCAGCGTGTCGATGGTGAAGCGGTACTGCGTGCCTTCCTTGAGGTCGCGCACCACCACCTCGCCCGCCGTGACTTCGTCGGGGCCCTGCACCACGGCATAGGCGATCCCGCGCCGGTCGGCG
>JBJOJU010000140.1:0-3230 GCA_046046485.1 Chloroflexota bacterium
CCCCGATTGCACACCCGATACTCCCACCGATGTAGCTCAATTGGTCAGCACCGATCGCTTCGCGGAGCTTGTCCATGTCGCGAGCGGTATTGGTGGTGGAATAGAACTGCAGCGAATCGCCGTATTTTGCTTTACAGGCGGTCTTGAACGCATCGCGCGCTTCTATGAGAAATGCTTCCTCGGTGGGAGTATCGGGTGTGCTATCGGGGTACCGGTACCGATCAATCTCGGCATCACTCTGGCAGAAAAGCCCGCCAGACAACCCGACGCCTCGTGGGTCAAAGCTGATGATGTCAAACCCGGTGAGGCCGAGCTCAGCATGCAGATCTGCCGCGCCACCACTCGACCGAGTAGCCCACTCGACCCCCGAACCACCGGGCCCACCCGGGTTCACCACCAACGGCAGCCGCTGGGCACCGCTACTCGTCTCTGTGGCGGGTAACCGGATGATTTGTATGCCGATTTGCTCACCATCGGGTGCTGCGTAGTCCAGGGGCACAGTCAAAACCGCGCACTCGAAGTCAGCCACATCGGTGATTGTCGAATCACACGGCTGCCAATCCAACGGGGCGGCAGACACCGGCCGAGCCGTCGCCGACGGTGCAATCACCGCAGTCGGTGCTGCCGCGACCGGGGTTTGCGTAGCGGGCGACTCCGTCGCCGACAGAGGGAAGGAACAGCCGGCCAACACGACCACGACACTCAACAGCCACGACAGATTTTTGTGACGCATACACCCTCCTGCTAATACCAACAGTATAACGTACACATGAAAGAACAAGTTGCAGTGTCGATAAATCGCTGACAGCGGTTTTTTTCGATAAAAAAACACCGCGCTCCCTGAGCGTGGTGGTGGTGCCCCCGAGCCGACTCGAACGGCTGACCTGCGGTTTAGGAAACCGTTGCTCTATCCACTGAGCTACGGGGGCATGGGTGCATTATACCCGGCTGACTCTGTGCGCGGCTGCTGTGGCGCGTCTCAGCGGGGTGCGAGTTGTTGACAGTATGGGCAGAAATGGGTACCGCGTTGCCCGACGGTGATTTTCTCGATGGGGGTACCACACCTTCCACACGGCAGGGCTGTGCGCCCGTAGGCGCGAAAGTGGTCTTGCTGAGTGCCTTTTGCGCCGTAGCTGTCGCGATAATCGCGCAACGTACTGCCGCGGTTGTCGATTGCCTGCTGCAACACCGCCCGAATCGTCGCGAGCAACGACGCTGACTGTGCGGCAGAGACCCGATCTGCAGGGGTGAGTGGGTGAAGCTGGGCGCCGTAGAGCGCTTCGTCGGCGTAGATGTTGCCGATACCGGCGATGACCGATTGGTCGAGCAAGACTGCCTTGATGGCACGGCTGGTGTGGTGCAGCGTGTCGTACCAACGCTCGTCGGTCAGCGCGGCGTCGAAGGGTTCGGGGCCGTGTGCGCCGTCGAGCATGGCAAGACCGGCGCGATCGAGCACGCGGATGCGGCCGAACTTGCGTTGGTCGATGAAGCGGACTTCGCGGCCGTCGGTCAAGCCGAAGGCGACGCGTTGTTGCGGGTCATCGGGTTCGTGGCGGTCGAGCACGGCGAAGCGCCCAGTCATGCGCAGATGGGCGACGAAAAAGTGGGCATTGCTCAGCGGCAAGACGATCCACTTGGCACGGCGCTGCCAGCCGGTGACTGCCGCGCCGGCGAGCAGTGCCCCGAACGTGTCGGCGGGGATGTCGTGGATGGTGCGTGCCCAGGCGACACGGACGCTGCCATCGAAGGTCGCGCCGGTGACCTGGACCCCCAGCGTGCGGGCTGCCTGTTCGACCTCGGGGAGCTCAGGCACAGTCACCGTCCCAATTGACCCGGGCGAGGCGCTGGCGGAGCAGGTGATCGGCCAACACGAGGGCGACCATTGCTTCGGCGATGGGCACGAGCCGGGGCAAAACGGTGGGGTCGTGGCGGCCGTGGATTTCGATTTCGCTGGGGTTCCCATCACGGTCTACGGTCGCCTGGGGGCGGGCGATCGACGCGGGGGGTTTGGCGGCGATACGCATCGTGATTTCTTCACCGGTGCTGATGCCCCCCAGGATGCCGCCGTGGTGGTTGGTGGCGGTGCCGATGGAGCCGTCGGGGCGCTGGACGAAGCGATCGTTGTGCTCGGCAGCGGTCATCGTGGCCACTCCGAAGCCCTCGCCGAATTCGAGACCTTTAATGGCGGGGATACTGAAGATAGCCTTGGCCAAATCGGCCTGGAGCTTGTCGAACACTGGCTCGCCCAGGCCAGCGGGCACGCCACGGGCGCGGATTTCGACGATACCACCCAGCGAATCGAGGTTCTTGCGGGCGGCGTCGACCGCGGCGATCATCTGTTCGGCGGCGATCGGGTCGGGGCAACGCATGATGTTTTGTTCGATGACGGCTTCGTCGTGGGTCTGGGCGACGATGTCGGCGCACTGTTGGACCCAGGCGACGATGCTGATGCCGGAGTGGGCGAGGAATTGCTTCGCGACCGCGCCGGCAGCGACCCGGCCGATGGTCTCGCGGGCACTGGAGCGGCCGCCGCCGCGGTGGTCACGGAAGCCGTATTTGGCATCCCAGCTATAGTCGGCGTGCCCCGGGCGGTAGTGGTCTTTGACCGAGTCGTAGTGGTGCGACTTGGCGTCGCTGTTGGTGACGACCATGGCAATCGGGGCACCGGTCGTTTTTCCGTCGAAGACCCCCGACAGGATCTGGATGAGGTCGGGTTCTTTGCGCTGCGACGAGACTTTCGACTGCCCGACGCGGCGGCGTTCCATTTCGACCTGGACGATTGCTTCGTCGAGGGGTATCCCGGCGGGGCAGCCATCGAGGATACACCCCACTGCGACGCCGTGCGATTCGCCGAAGGTCGTGACGCGGAACACCGTGCCGAAACTATTGCCTGCCATCGTCTCCCCTTTTCAGCGCGCCGTTGTGGTCGCGGTGATGATTGTGCGTGCTACATCGGGTCGGTCGGTGATGAGCCCGTCGACCGGCAGCTGGGCAAAATAGCGCAGCTCGGCCTCGGTATTGACGGTCCACACATTGACCGCGTAGCCGGCTGCGCGGACAGAGCGGATCGAATGGGCGACACCCGGCAGCTCGCGCGACGGATGCCAGGCTTGGCAGCCGTACTGACGAAGCGCGGGCACCGGCCAAAATTCACGCCAGCGCACGACGGGGTTCCAGCTGCGGGAGCCCATCAGGTAAGCGATGGGGATACCGGCGTCGAGCGCGCGCAT
>JBJOJU010000142.1:0-3382 GCA_046046485.1 Chloroflexota bacterium
GGCGTCGCCGGCCCCGGCGATACCCCCGACATGACCAACGCCTACCAGGTCTATTGCGACGATTTCGTCTCGCTCGAAGACGGCACCGGCATCGTGCACACCGCCCCGGCCTACGGCGACCTCGAGCTGGGCCGCAAATTCAACCTACCAACACTCTTTTCGGTTGACCTCAACGGCAACACGCTGCCCCAATTCGACCAATTCGGCTTCGGCAATACCTTTTTCAAGACCGCCGACCCGATTATCACCAAGGTCCTCAAAGAGCGCGGTGATTTGTTCAAAAGCGCCCGCGTCAAGCACGCATATCCCTTCTGCTGGCGCTGTAAAACCCCGCTCCTCTACTATGCAAAGCCGAGTTGGTATATCCGTACCACCGCCAAAAAAGAGCGCCTCGTCGCCGCTAACCAAGAAGTGCACTGGGTCCCGGAGCACATCAAAAACGGCCGCTTCGGGAATTGGCTCGCCAACAACATCGACTGGGCTATTTCCCGTGAACGCTACTGGGGCACACCGCTGCCCATATGGGTCTCTGCGGACGGCAACCACATGGAGTGTATCGGCTCACTGGCCGAGCTGGAAGCCAAAGTCGGCCGCTCCCTCAAAGAGCTCGACCTGTACCGCCCATATGTGGACGAAATCACCTGGGAAGATCCGACCCACGGCACGATGCGCCGCATCACCGATGTCGCCGACTGCTGGTTCGACTCGGGTGCCATGCCCGTCGCCCAGTGGCACTACCCGTTCGAAAACAAAGAGCTCTTCGAGCAATACGCCGGCCAGGCCGACTACATCTCCGAGGCCATCGATCAGACCCGCGGCTGGTTCTACACCCTCCATGCCGTTTCGACGCTGTTGTTCGACCGCCCAGCCTTCCAGAATGTGATCTGCTTGGGGCACATCCTCGACGGCAAGGGCGAAAAGATGTCCAAATCGCGCGGCAATATCGTCAACCCGTGGGAAATCATCGACGAATTCGGCACCGATGCCGTGCGCTGGTACATGTTCGCCTCGGCACCGCCCTACAACCCGCGCCGCTTCTCGCGCGAACTCGTCGGCGACATGCTGCGCCAGTTCACGCTGACGCTCTGGAACACGTATTCCTTCTTTGTGACCTACGCAAATCTCGACGGCTGGACGCCCGCCGGCCTACTCAACGCCGACGGCAGCATCAACCTCGACAGCGCCACCCTGACCAACCCGCTCGACCGCTGGGCGCTGGCGCG
Source organism: Chloroflexota bacterium (assembly GCA_046046485.1). Lineage (GTDB taxonomy): Bacteria > Chloroflexota > Chloroflexia > Chloroflexales > Roseiflexaceae > UBA965. The sequence continues at coordinate 1,224 of JBJOJU010000142.1, forward strand.
CCTCGACCACCTGGTCCGTACCGTCACCGAAGAACTCGACGGCTATGACATCCACGCCCCGGCCAAGGCCATCGAACGCTTCGTGGAGGAACTCTCCAACTGGTATGTGCGCCGCAGCCGCCGCCGCTTCTGGAAGACCGAAAACGACGCTGATACCCAAGCCGCCTACGCCACCCTCTACACCTGTTTGGTGACCCTGAGCAAGCTGTTGGCACCGTTCATGCCCTTCATCGCCGAAGAGATGTACAGCAACTTGGTCTTGGCAAAAGCACCCGGCGCAAGCTCGTCGGTCCACATGGCCGCGTGGCCCCAGAGTGTGCCGGCCTGGCGCGACGACGCACTGGTCGCCAGCATCGACGTGGTGCAGACCGTCGTCGGTCTCGGCCGGGCTGCCCGCCGTAACGCTGCATTGAAAATCCGCCAGCCGTTGCCCGCGATTTTGGTGCGCGTGCCCAGTGCCGTGGCTGCCAGCATGCCCGCGTTCGAGAGCGATATCCGCGAAGAACTCAATGTCAAAGCGGTCCGCGTCCTCGAAACGGGAGCAACGTTCATCGATTACCGTTTTAAGCCGAATTTGCGCACGGTCGGCAAAAAGTACGGCAAGCTGGTCCCAGCTCTCACCGAGGCCCTCAAAGCGCTGAGCGGCGACCAGGCCCGCGCCAATGCGGTCGCTATCGAAACAGGCAGCACGTTTGATCTCGTTGTGGATGGTCAGACGCTGACCATCAGTGCCGATGAAGTGCTGGTCGAAACTTCATCCCCCGAGGGGTACGCCGTCGCCGAAGAAAACGGCGTCCTGGCCGCACTCGACACCACACTCACCCCAGAATTGGTGGCCGAAGGCATTGCCCGCGAAGTCGTCCGCTACATCCAAGACGCCCGCAAAAACGCCGGCTTCGCCATCGCCGATCGCATCAGCGTGGCAATCGACGGTGCCAGCACAGACCCAGCTGTGGTCGCCACCATCGAGCTGTGGCGTGAGTATATCTGCACCGAAACCCTGGCAGACCAGCTCGTGTTCGGCAGCGCCCACGCCGGTGCCCACAGCGAAACCCTCGAGCTCGACAGCGTCACCCTCACGATCGCCGTGGTAAAAAGCGCCTAAGCACCTCGGTTGATCCACAACCCCCACGCAGTAGCGTGGGGGTTGTCTGTTGACACAATTATATTGTCAGTGTATATTTCCAGTGTAAATATACGTGGAGCAGCCATGGTACGGCCGACAAAGCACGCACAAATCCCGTTTCTCAAAGAAAAAATAAAAGCACATGCTTGGCAACAGCTGGCAGCAGTCGGGGCGGGGAGCCTCTCACTGCGGGCCATCGCGCGTGAGCTCGCGTTGAGCGCGCCGGCGATTTACAACCACTACGCTGATCGGGATGCGCTGGTGACGGCATTGATCACGGATGCCTACGCTTCGCTCGGCGACTATCAACTCGCCGCGCTGGAAACAATCCCAGCGGACGACCCTCGCGGACGGTTACGCGCCACCGGTACCGCATACCGTACCTGGGCGCTCGAGATGCCACAGCGCTACCAGCTCATTTTCGGCACGCCGATTCCCGGCTACCAAGCGCCTCCTGACATCCTGCCAGTGGCCGGGCGTTCACTCCGGGCGTTGGTCAGCGTCATCGATCAGCTCGCCGCCGCACACCTGCTCAACACCACCGGGTTACCGATAGTCATGCCCGCTGCGCTCCCCATGTTTGCGATGTGGCAGCAGCATACCGGTGCACAGAATCCCGCAGCATTAACCGTCGCGATCGCGATCTGGGGGCGCGTGCATGGACTGGTGTCGCTCGAGATTGCCCGGTCGATTCCGATGTTTGGCCCTACCGGAGGAGGTTTATATGAATATGAACTTGACGCGATTGCAGCAGCGTACATCATATCGATGTAGTCAGATATTTCTGCATTTTTATGAAAGGAAAAACGTTGCACACCCTCTTTCCCGGTCGCTATACCGCCAAAACTGACGAACCATTCGTGGTGTTTTTGATTGGTATGCGTATCAATCAATGGTGGCGGATGGACAAATGGCTCCCCGTCGCCACCGCAATGGGTCCGATGCTCCGGACGTTATACACCCACCCCGAGAAGGGCTTTTTGCACACCGAATACTTCTGGAACCTGCGCGGGCCGATTTTGGTGCAGTATTG
>JBJOJU010000155.1:0-3919 GCA_046046485.1 Chloroflexota bacterium
GCGCGCAAGGGCGGTGGGTCGTTCCGCTTCGACGTCGTCGGCAAAGCGGCGCACGCCGGTATCGAGCCCCTCAAAGGCGCCAACGCCATCGTGCAGCTCGCCCACCAGAGCGTGGCGCTGCACGGGTTGTTTGGGATGCGGCCGGGCATGTCGATTAATGTGGGGGTGGTCAGCGGCGGCACGGTCTCGAACACGGTGCCCGATCGCGCCAGCGCGACGATCGACGTGCGTATCGCCGACCCGGCCGACACAGCGCCGGTCGAAGCCGCGATCCACGCCATCGGCGCGCAGGTCCACATCGCCGGCACCAGCACCACGGTCAGCGGCGGCATCAAGACGCCAGCGATGGCGTACACGCCCCAGGTGGCTGCCCTAGCCGAGCTGACCAAAGCGTGTGCGAGCGAGCTCGGTTTCGCGGTCAACGACGCCCACACCGGTGGGATGTCGTACGCCAACTACCTCGCCGAGCTCGGTCTGCCGGTACTCGACGGGCTCGGGCCCGTGGGGGCGTACTTCCACAACCCGACCCTCGAATACGTCGCCATCGACAGCATCGTGCCCCGCACGGCGCTGCTGGCGCTGGTGATGACCCGGGTACACACGGCGGTGTGACGACGCAGGCAGCGAAAGACACGGTCGGGAGCGCGTGCTCCCGACCGTGTTTGTTCGTCTACCAGAGCGATTCGACGGCTAAGTCGTAGTCGACGGTCCAGTTCGCCGGGCTGTCGACGTACTGCACGTCGACGACCGCACCGGCTTGTTGGCACCACGAGTCGCCCCACCAGCGCCCGCCCCAGCTATTCCAGCTGTTCGGTTCGCAGTCACCGACGCCGCCGGCGACCCAGGCTTGGCCGGTGAAGGTCATCACGGCGCCGACCTGCGAGATTTCGAGTGAGAGCTGGCCAGCGGCGCTGACCAAGCAGGCGACCTCGGCCGACAGCCGGGCGCTGATGTAGCCGCCGTAGGCGTCGGCGCTGGCGGTGGTAATCGCCTTCATGTACCAGCCACGCACCTCGCCGGTGGCGATTACCTCGAGTGTACAGCCATTGTTGTAGATGGGTACCGAGATCGACACACTGATGTATAAGCCGCTGTAGACCGTGGCACTGCCCCGGTCGGCGGCGAGTTTGGCCATCAGCGAGGGGTATTGGGCTTTGAGCACCGCCGAGGTACTGGGGAGTGTGCCGATCAAGAACTGCGCCGACGCACCGACATTCTTGAAAGTACCGGCACCGGTGAAGCCGAAGTAGCCCACCCGGGTGCTGTTGTAGAGCCCGATTCCAAACACCACCCCGATGTTGCTGAACTTCACCGATGCAAGGGTGATGTTGTAGACCTTGATGCCCCCTTCGACGCGTTGGTTGCCGCTGGCGGTGCCTACCACGAGTTGGACGTCGAAGTAGACTTCGTTGCTGATCACACTCGATTGGATGTGTGTCGCGAGGAAGTTGATCTCGCCGTCTTTGGTCAGATTGAGCGAGACGCGCTCGACATGGAGCAGTTTGTCGGTCGTGCTACAACTCCCGGTGCCCATTCGCAGCACGTCCATGTACGACCCGAAGGCAAGCTGGGTAATGGCGAACTCGCCGAGGGTATTGACCGAGAACGCCGCTGCACCGTGGCCGTTTTTCAGCGACACACAGGCGTTGCTGAGAATACTCCCCTGCTTGAGCGGAGTGATGCCTCGGGTCGCATCGGTATACTTTTCGTCGGCTTTGGCACTACGCAGCAGCGTTTCGACATATTGGAAGGTATCGAGGTAGTCGTTGTTGGTGGCGGTCGCGCCGTTGCTGCCGGCGTTGTCCCAGGTTTTGCCCCCAGAGCCAGCCCACATGTCTTGGGCGAGGTCGACGGGGTCGTCGTCGTTGTTGGTGCCGTCGTAGGTGCCGTAGCCGAAGGTCTTGGACCATTTTTTGACGTCGTCTTTGACATCGTTCCAGCTCGCGAACGCGGTAAAACCGGTATTGGTGCTGTTGGGCCGATGCGTCGCGAGTGCGCGGAAGGCAGCCTGGCTGGCACTATAGCCGAAGTAGGCGCCGACGTCGGTGGTGAAGACCCCACCCGCCAGCCGACCGTTGACGATAATCGAAATATCCGATTTGAAGAGCTCGGCCGGTGTGGGCAAGACCGAGACGCCCTTGAGCATCCCCGCAAGGACGCCGCCTTGGCGATTGGCGATGAAGACGAGTGGCAGGTCGAGGTCGAGCATCGTCGATCCTTGGTCCCACACGAACTGGGCCACGACGGGGTTCCAGAGGGTGTCGCCGGTGGCGCTGCTCGTCCCGGCGCTGCCGATGCTGCCGGCACCGCTGGGTTGTTCTGCCTCGGGTGCGGTGAAGCGCGGGCCGGCGAAGGCCGGCAGCCCGGCGCCGTCGACGCAGGTGATCCCCGAACCGCTGCACTTCTGGGTTTCGCCGTAGGTCGACATGGCGGTATTGCCGTCGAGCAGCTGGATGCCGCAGCCCGTGCGGGTAGCCGCATCGCTGGCGCAGGCAGCGAGGGACGCCTGGGTCAGATTGCCGCTGCCGTCTTTCATTTTGGCGGGCATGTTCGCCCCGACAGTCGGCCCGAAGCCGAGGGTCGACGGCGGCGCCGTTTTGTCGAGGAACACCGCGTGGTAGCGGCTGAGCAAGATGTCGTTGGGGGTGAAAGGCATCCCGCTCACATAGACCTGCTGCCCTTCGGTGAGGGTGATGTTGCCGTATTCGCCATCGGGGAGCCACTCGCTGACCCCGGTCAACGCGGCGGCATTGTTGGCGTTGTCGCGGGCAGCCATCGGCGACAAGGTGCCGTCGAGCTGCAAAATCATCGCAGGGATCTGTGTCAACGCGGTGCTCAATTCGGCCGCGGTGGGCAGCACGACGCCACGGGTACGCAGGTACTGACGGGCGTAGCGGGTACGCGTCGTCAGCGATGCGTCGTAGCCGAAGTGGGTGGCGTGCTGGTCGAAGTTCCAGTAGGCGTGGTTCAGATCAACCCCACCCGTCCCGCCGACCTCACCGCCGACGGGGCAGCCGTTGCTGGCGAAGCTGGTCGAGCGCAGCGGCAGCGTCACATCGCTGGGGAAGGGCAGAATCAGCGTCGAACGGATATCACTGGGGTCGACGATGAGATTGTCGACAGAGACGGCACTGAATGTGTCGAGGGTTTCGTCGTAGCCGGTGACGGCGTTTTTGACGCTCGCACCACCTAATCCGTCGAGGATCAGGTGTTCGCTGAAGCCGCCGAGACGGAGGTAGGCGTCGAATTTGGCGGTGAAGCTCCCGTCGCCGTAGCAACCGTAGGTCACCTCGTTGTCGCCGTGGATGTTGAGGCCGGGGTCATAGTCAGATTTGTCGGGCAAGCCGCGGTCGACTTGTTCCCACGGCGATTGGATCGGTTTGGGCAGCCCGACGCCGTAGCTACTCATGCCCACCGGTAGCGCCGGGGCGACCATCAGCGTCAGTTCGAGGTTCGCACCGTCGGTTTTCAACGAAAAACCGGGCCACTGCACGATGTCGGTCGACGTGACTGTCTGCAGGATCGTCCCGTTGGCGCCGAACCGGAGCGGGCTGGTGAGACTGAGATTGGTCGTCTGTTTGTTGAAGGTCGGCGTCACCGTCGCCAACCGGTCCGGGGCGAGGTAATGCCCTTGGACCAACACCGGACGCCCAGCGACGGTGCGGGCAAAGCTCGTGTCGGTGTCGCGGACGTAGCTGTCGAACGACAACCCCATCGTGTTCATTTCGCCGTTCAGAATCCGGCTGTTGCGCAGCGTGAACGCCGCGTCGTGCGCCAATACGCGGAACCCGGCCGGGTAGGCGGTGATGTACTCGAGCGGCCCGACGCGCCCCAGGGCGCCCTGCATACCGTTGCGATTCACCGCGATCCCGCTGCCGTTGTAGACATAATTGCGGGTCGGGTCACTCTGGTTGCCCGC
>JBJOJU010000168.1:0-4266 GCA_046046485.1 Chloroflexota bacterium
TCGCGCAGCGACAGCCGGGCCGCGCACAGCGGGTCGTGGTAACTCGCCAGGTAGATCGGCTCGGCGTTACCAGTCAGACAGCCCGTGATGGCGAGTTCTTCGATCTGACAACTCAGGTGGGTGAGCATGTGCACGGCGACAGGCAAATCGCCGACGGTCTGCGGGTGCAGGCCGGCGGTATCCGCGACCACCGGGACCTCGACGCACGCCCCCGCTGGCAAGTTGGTGATATAGCCGGCGTTTGGGACATTTCCATTGAAGGTGAACGCCGGGCCGCCCTCGAGTGCATCGATGATGCGCGCCGCGTATTCGTTGCTGGGCTGCAGATCGACGGGGGGCGGGTTCTCGCGTTCGCGGCGTGCTTCGTCGTGCCAGTCGTTCATGTGTGCGCCGTACCACTTCACCGCGGCGTGGCTGGCACCCGGGTTCCACCCGGTACCGGGAGTGCAGTACTGCTCGATGAGATCGGGGCGCTTACGGAACCACCAGTTGTACTCCGAGTGGTGCCCGCTCGATTCGGTGGTGTAATACCCGAGCGCCGTGAACAATTCGTTGCGGACGATTTCTTCGTGGTAGATCTCTGGTTTCGCGACGGCTGCCCGCAACAGCGGATAGACGTCTTTCCCCTGCCACTCGAGATTGAGGTACCAGGCCATGTGATTGATACCGGCACAGGTGAAGCGCAGCTCGTCGGCCGGTGCGCCGATCCATTTCGCCAGCATCTCGGCGGTGCCCTGCACACTGTGACACAATCCCACCACCCGAATATTCGTATCGCGGCTGAGTGCACCACACAGCATCGCCATCGGGTTGGTGTAGTTGAGCAGGAGTGCGCCGGGTGCAAGACGCTCCATCGTCTGTGCGATGTGCCGCAGTGCGGGGTAGGTCCGCAGGAAGCGCATGATACCAGACGGGCCACGGGTGTCGCCGATGTTGATGTCGACGCCGTACTTGGCGGGGATCAGCGTGTCGTGTTGCCACTGCTCGTAGGCCCCCGCGATAGTGCAGACGACGTACTGCGCTCCGCGGATCGCCGTCTCGAGATCCTGGGTCGCGACGACCGACGCCGCATAATTGCCGGCTGCCACGATGCGTTCGACACCGTATTGTGCATGAGCGAGGCGCTCGGGATCGATATCATGGAGTACGATAGTCGACGACGCCAACCGTGGGAAACTCAAGATATCCCGCACCAGTCGGCGGGTGAAAATATGACTCCCCGCACCGACAAAAACAATCTTTGGCATGGAACCCTCCGCTGTTGCGTAGAAAGTGTGACACCGATGGCAGATATCGTCCCGTATCTCGCGTGTACCCCTGCCCGCCAGGCAGTCGCCTGGTATGCGAAGGTGTTCGACGCGACCTGTACCGAGTTCATCCCCGATGGGTCTGAGCTGGTGTCGCACGCCGAGCTGTCGACCGCGTCAGCCCGTTTCTTCGTTTCGTCGGTCTACCCCGAACAACACCTCCATGACGGCCGCAGTGCAGAAACGACGACGACCGCCGTGGTGTTTTTGTGTACCGACATCGCCCCGGTGACCGAGCGTGCACTCGCTGCTGGTGCAACGCTGCTCCGGCCCATCGCACCCGGTCACAACGCGAAAATCCGCGACCCGTTTGGGCATGTCTGGATCATCTTTCAGCAGCGTCTCGCCGGGAAGTGAGCCCTAGCCGGGGAATGCGCACGTCATGCGCGTCGCCGTCGTGATCAGCTCGATGACGCGATCGAGGTCGAGGTGGGTCGCCACGTAGGCATTGGCCGGTTTGCCGGCGAAGCCGCGGGGGTCGGCTGCCGTCATCCCTCGACCGACGCCGGTGCCGCAGTCGACCGAGAGGTAGACGTGCTGCAACGTGGCACAGCTCGGGTCCAACGCGACCGCCATCGCTTTGGGATCGGCCATCGCCATCCCGGGGCGATTGCGTTCCTTGCCCCAGTTCATCAGGTTGGTGCACATCGGGCGCACGAAGCGTTTGCCCATGTCGCCGGCATCCAAAATGCCATCCCAGCGGTCCCAGGGCATGATGTGTTCGATGGCGTTTTCCCAGGTGATCCACGTCGACTGCAGGTTGCCACGCTGGAGCACGAGCTCGGCGGCTTCGGGGTCGACATAGATGTTGAATTCGGCAGTGGCCGTGATGTTTCCTGAGGCCTTCGGTGCGCCGCCCATCACATAGGTTTTGGCGATGTACTGGCTCAGATTGGGTTCGAGCGACAGTGCGATCGCCAAGTTGGTCAACGGCCCGAGGGTCACCAGGGTGCAGCCCGGGTTGGCTTTGGCCAGGTCGATAATCGCCTGGGCGCCGTGCGTCGATTCGAGCGGCCGCGGCGCGTGGAACCCCGCGTCGCCCAGCCCGTCGCTGCCGTGGATATTCGCCGCGTCGGGTGCGTCGACCAGCAGCGGCCGCTCTGCGCCGCGGTAGATGGGGATCGGGCCGGCACCCGCAGCGTTTAGAATCGTCCCCACATTGCGCACCACATTGGGCAGCGAGACGTTGCCGTTGAGCGTCGTGATCCCGACCACCCGGACATTCGGGTCGGCCAGTGCCATCAATATCGCCAGTGCGTCGTCGATCCCAGCATCGGTGTCGATAATCATCGGTCGCGGGTGCATAGCGCTGTCTTTCGTGTTGCAGGGGTGGGAGTTCACCGCTATTATACCCACAGCATCGGCGCGATTTTTGGGCAGTGAGTGCCGCGCGTCATCCACTGGGGAATGCATGGACCACCTCCGTCGCCTGTACGCGTACACCCAAGATCCCCGCCGCTGGCGTTGGGTCTTTTTGCCGTTGTCATACCTCGTTCTGTTAACCCCACTCTTCCGCGACACCTTCAGTGAGTGGGGCACTGCCATCGCGACGCGCTGTGTCGAGCGCTGCGACACCGGCTGGCAGAATGTCTGGTCACTCTGGTGGGTCGCCGATGCCATCAGTCACGGGCGCTCGCCCTTCCACACCGACCTGTTGTTTTACCCGGGTGGGGTCGATTTGTTCTGGCAGACGTTGATGCTGGCCAACGGCATCCTGATGCTACCGGTGACCCTACTCGCCGGCCCCATCGTCGCCTTCAACACCCTCACCCTCTTCACCTTCGTGGCAGCAGCTTGGAGTGCAGCGGTGCTGGCGGAGCGTATCGTGCCCCATCGATTCGCTGCCTGGGTGGCTGGAGCGCTGTATACCTATGCACCGTTTCATGTCTGGCTGGCCTACTCCGGGTTCGTCGAACGTGTTTCGATCCAGTACTTCCCCATCCTCTTGTTGGCACTGTGGGAACTGACCCGCTCGACACAGTGGCGCTGGGTCTGTGTAGCCGCACTGGGTGTCATGGGTTCGTTTTTCTCGAGTCTCTATTACGGGTTGTTTTCTCTGACGTATGTGGCGGTCTGGACCATCCTCCGGACCGTCGAACTGCGCCGCCAGCGCGACCAACTCGCCGGGCTATGGGTGCGGGTAACAGCCCTCGCCGCACTGGTGGCTGCCCCGGTCATCCCCTTCGCCTTCGCCATGCTCGTACCCGGCAAACAACCGCCCAGTGTCGCCGCGGGGGGCGTCGTGTTGGCCGACTATCTCGAGCGCCAGGTCGATTTTTCGGCGTCGCTGCTGACATTCATGACACCCAGCCTCGTCCACCCGCTGTGGGGGGATGCAGTCGTCGCCTGGTACCGCCAGTATTCGCCCACCCATTGGCCGGTGTCGCTGGGGTACGGGGTGCTGGTGCTCACCGTGACTGCCCTGCTGACCGCTCGCCAGCGGATCCCCAGCTGGTGGTGGTACGCCACCACCATCGTGCTCGTGTTTGCCTTGGGGCCGCGTGTGACCTGGCTGACCCGGGCGACCGATATCCCCCTCCCCTACGACATCCTCAACCAGATTCCCTTGGTCAAATTGGGACAGCGACCCAATCACTTCCTCTTCCTCGCCCTCGCACACCTGGTGGTCATCGCCGCCGCTGCGATCGCCGCGGTCGCGAACCGGGTGGCATATCCGCGCCGCTGGGCGGTCGCACTGGTGGCACTGTTGGCGTTCGAGCTCTGGCCCCAACCACTGCAGCCCTTTGTCCCGACCCAGAGCGTGGTCTACGACACCATCAAAAGCGGCGCGCCTGGCGCGGTGTTGACGCTTCCGTTCGACCTCGACGACGGCAACACCATGTACGCACAGTGGTACACCCAGCGCCCGTCGGTGACCGGCTATCTGCCGCGGCTCAATCCTGAGCTGGTCAATACCGGCTTATTGCAGCAGAGCGACGGCGTCGTGCAGTTCACCCAA
>JBJOJU010000242.1:0-2883 GCA_046046485.1 Chloroflexota bacterium
CCCACCACTCCCACCGAGCCGATATACCAGTCACGCAGGGCGTCTGCATCGGTGCCCGCCCAGATCGCATGCAAGCCGACGGCGATACTGACGACGAAGCTCAGATAATGGATCATCCGCCACACCCGCTGTCCAGTCCATTGCCGTACCCAAAAACTCCCCGTCACCACCAGCAGCCCGTAGAATGCCCCTTGCCCGAGCGCGACCTCCATCGGCCGGTACGTCGTACTCGCATACGGCACAAACAACGACTGCAGCGTGTACCCGATATAGCGGTCGCCCAAGAGCACCAACGCGTGTGCTAGCGAAAACACAACAGCCAAAATCGATACATGCCGGTGCACGTCGACGAAGTTCGCCACCTTCCCGAGCGCTTTGCCCAGCGACGTCGACAACAAGAGCCCCCAGACGACACTCAGCCAGACCAGCGCATATGCGACGACACCACTCGATCTGGCGATATACCAGTACGCTTTCGGCGCATCACCGATGAGACTGCGGACCACGGCGTCGACATAGATGGGCACGATAGCGTACGCCACCGCCATCCCGAGCATGGCACCGATGAGCAAGATGGGCAACATGCTGCCCCAACTGTACTGTGCCTGCATCGCATCCATGACCGCGCGCAACTCGTCTTCGGGCTCTGATCGTTGTGGTTTCGTCGTCATCGTGCAGCATCCCACTCGTAGGCGGCCCACGCTGGTGTGGTGACCACCTGCGCCGCATCGGTATACAACAAACCCGGTAATCCGCGCTCGGACAACCACCGACTTCCGGCGGCGGCGCCCAAAATCAACGCCACTTTCGCCGCCACTTCGGCGTCGATTCCGTCGCGTGTGATGACCGTCGCGGTGCGCACATCGGTCTGCGCCGGAGCGCCCGTGCGCGGGTCGACGATGTGGTGCACCACGCTTCCACCCCGTTGCCAGCGTCGTTCACACACACTCGAGGTCGCCACGGTCCCCGCCGCGATCGCGACGAGTGCGAGTGGTTCTGGGTCGCTGGGGTGATCCACCGCGACATACCATGGGTCAGTCTCCGGCGCGATGCAGGCGACCTCGCCCCCGATTTCGACCAGGACCGCCGCCGCGCCGGCGCGTTCCGCCAACCGCTGCGCGATCCAGCCCTTTGCATAGCCGTTCAGGTCGAGTTGCGCGCCTGGCGGCAAGGTCACCTGCCGCCCTCGCACCACGATTGCCCGCCAATCGGCCAGCAATGGGTAGTCGACCGACGCCGCAGCCGATTCCACCGCTGCAAACGTCCGGTCGTACCCCAGCGCGACCAGCGTGCTGCCCAGATGGGGAACGACGAGCCCGTGCGTCACGTGCGCCTGCGCAATCGCCGCCAAGAGGAGTTCCTGCAGATCAGCCGACACCGCCATGCTGCGGGTCTTGTTCAGGCGGCTCAGTTCGCTGTCTGGCCGAAAGCGCGAAAACACCTGCTCGTAGTGCTCGACCTGGGCTTCCCACCAGGCAGGGTCACTCGGCGTCCGCGTCACCACTGCACAGTCGACCCCCATCGCGCGCCAGCGGTGACGCCATTCCATTACTTTGATCCTTTGCTGTTCCCCGCCGGCGTCGGCTTGGGTTTCGCGGTCGGCCGCGGAGCCGGCGGCGGAGCGGGCTGGGCGGGGGCTGCGGTCGGTTGGGGTTGTGGTTGGGCAGCCGCCGGCTGATTGGGCGGCGCGGCCGGGGCAGCGGTAGGCACCACGACCACGCGCAGCGGCTGTGCCGGCGCGGTCGGCGCTGGTGCGCTGCTCGCCGTATCCGCAGCAAGCGGCGCTGCTGCACTGACCCCCACCGCAGCCGTGGGCATCAAGGTGGGCAGCACCGCTCGGCCAGGGACCGCCCGCAGCGTCGGGATGGGCGCAAACGCGATTGTCGCGGTGGGCGGGAGCGCGGTCGCCGTCTCGGTCGGCCACGGCGTTTCGGTCGGCGCCTCGACCACCGGTTCTGCGGCGACGGCTTCGGGGTCAGGCATCTGCGCTGCCAACACCATCCAACCGACCAGGGTGCCAACGCTCGCCAAGATCGTCGTTATCGAGCGGACCAGCATGCGTTCGTTCTGTTCACCGGCCGCTCTGAGCTGCTGGAGGACTTTCCGGGCCGTCGGCGCAGATTTTCCTGGGGGATTAGTCATCGTAGTCTTCTTCGTCCTCATGACCGCGGTCGCCGTCGTCCTCGTCATCGTCATGATGCTCTTCGTGGTCGTCGTCCTCTTCGTGGTCGTCGTCGTGCGACGAATCATCCTCGTGAGGCGGTGCAGGCTCAGCAGTCGGTGCCGGGCTATCCGTCGGGGCAGGGACCGCCGTCGGTTCGACCGCCGGTGGGGTATTGCGCCCACCAGTACCTGTCGACGCACTCACTGTGACAAACTCGGCCAACCCGTTGCGCAGCACCGTTCCATCTTCGGCTGCGAGGTAGACCGCACCGCGATCAAACACGATCTCGTATGCCGTCCGCCCTTCGAATGACACCAACTCCGGGCCGCTCTGCCAGACTGCAGCCGGGTCGAGTGCTGCCGCAACGGCCAGCGCTTGTTCGGCTGGCACCCAGTTCGGCGTCACTGCTTCTGCTTCTGCCACTGTCGGGACGGCGGTCGGTACAACAGCGGCAGCGGCACGTTCGCCCACAACCGTGTTGTACTTCTCGACGACCGTCTGTGCCTGCGACTGCGCCGCGGCGACGTCTTTGGCAGCCTGCGCGAGCCGCGCATTCGCTTCAGCGAGCTGCGCCTGGTAGGCAGCCTCCCGCTCGGCGACCACTGCAGCGTCGATGACCGCCTGCGTCGCCGTCGGCACGACAAGCGTCTCGGTGGGCAGTATGGTTTCGGTGGGCTGCTCGATGACTTCGGCGACGCGGGTCGGTGTCGGCAAGCTCG
>JBJOJU010000347.1:0-5044 GCA_046046485.1 Chloroflexota bacterium
CTGCGCGATGTGTTGGCCGGTCTTCACACGATGATCGGTGCGCGGACGGTCGTCTTGACGCTCCAAAACGGCGTCCAGGCCTACGACCACGTCGCTGCCGCGGTCGGTGCAGCACAGACCCTGCCGGGGATGATTTTCTGTGAGCTGAGTGTCGAGTCGCCCGGTGTCGTCCGCAGTGGAATCGAACCGGTGCGATTGACATTCGGCGGGATCCCCCCGCACCCACTCCACCCCACCGCCCGGGCACTGCAGCATGCATTGGTCGAAGCCGGGGTCGAAGTGACGCTCCTGGCGGATGGGCGGACGGGAGTCTGGTCGAAAGCGGTGTTTGTGGCGGCGATGAGTGCCACCACCACCATCAGCGGCGCTGACATGGGGCACCTCAGTGCCGACCCCGAAGCCCAATACCTGCTCGAAGCGGCCCTCGCTGAAGCGAAAGTCGTCGCTGCCGCCGAGGGGATTGTGTTCGAACGCGACCCCGTCGCCGCCGCGCTGACGACCGCCCGCGCGATGCCGACGACGGCACGCTCGTCGATGTCGCGCGATTTCGCCGCGGGGCGCCCGCTCGAAATCGACGCACTGAGCGGCGAAATCGTCGCCCGGGGGCGTGCTCTGGGCATTGCCACCCCCGTCAACCAGGCACTCTATGCGCTGCTGCGGCTGCGCGTCGCGCTCCGCGACGAAGAAATGAGGAACCGATGACGACACCACCCTGGGGCCGCTACACGGAGCTCCACCCCGATACGATGGCCCAGATTGTGGCCAGTCACCCGATTGCGATTCTGCCCTGGGGTGCACTCGAGTGGCACGGCGCCCACCTTCCCCTGGGGATGGACGGTATCGCGGCTCAGTACGTCGCCGACCGCCTGGTCGTACAGACCGGCGGGGTGTTGTTGCCCATGACCTGGTGGCCGATGACGACGCTGCCCCACCCGTTTTCGCTGGCGATTTCGACCCAGACCCTGCACGCGCTGCTGGACGACATCTACGCAAGTCTGGCCAAAGCAGGTTTTCGCACCGTCGTTTTGATCAGCGGGCACTACGCCCAGGGTCACGAAATCGAATTGATGCAGCAGGCGTTGCTCGCATACGAACGCCACAACCTGCTGGTGTTGACCTTGCCGCCGGCAGCGGTGGTCGACGAAGACTACCTCGACCACGCAGGGCGGTGGGAAACAGCCCAGACCCTGGCATTACGGCCAGATCTCGTCCGGCTCGAGCGCCTCGGTCCGGCGCCGTTGCACCCGCGCGACTGGGCGGTGCTGGGCGAGGACCCGCGGCTCGCTGTCGCCGCCGAAGGGCAACGACTGCTCGACGACGCCGTGCGCGGTATCGCGGCGTGGGTCACCCGCCTGCGCGAGCCCGATGCCATCGAGCAACTGCGCAGCTGGTACGGTCGTCGTATCGCCGGCTACCAGAGTTATGCCGATGCATATCTGCGGACGTCGTGGGAACAAGCCATTGCCGACTGGTGGCGCGCCCGTACCGCAACCGAGGAGAACTCCTAATGTCCATGCGGTTTGCTATACCTTCCAAGGGGTCGCTCTATGACGGCACGTTGCAGTTTTTCGACAGCTGCGGCCTGCGGATTGTCCGACCCAACCCGCGTCGCTACACCGCAGCCATCGCAGCGCTGCCGGGGGTCGATGTGCTCTTGCACCGACCGTCGGATATTGTCGAAAAAGTCGCGGACGGCGAAATCGAACTAGGCGTGTCGGGGCTCGATCTGGTCGAAGAACTCCGTGGCGACCGCGACGACCTCATCGTCGTCCAAGACGACCTGGGCTACGGCCGCTGCGAGCTGGTGCTGGCAGTACCCGAGGCCTGGATCGACGTGCGTTCGTGGCGCGATCTGGCCGATCTGGCTGCCGAATTGCACGCGGCCGGGCGGACGCTGCGCATCGCCACCAAGTACGCGGCGCTGATTCGGCGCTTCTGCCACAGCCACGGCATTAATTCGTTCCGCATCGTCGATTCGCAGGGTGCTACCGAAGCAGCACCCGGTCTGGGCTACGCCGACATCGTCGCCGACATCACCGAGACGGGGACGACCCTGCGCGACAACCAGCTGAAAATCGTCGGCGGCCCGATTCTCAAGTCGCAGGCGTGCATTATCAGCTCTAAAAAGGCCCTGCGCAGCTCCCCGACCGCGGCCGCGACGCTCGAAGTCATCATGGAGATGGTCGAAGCGCGGCGGCGGGCGCGGTCGGTAGTGCAGATCACCGCCAACATCCGCGGCGCGTCGGTGGGCGAGGTCGGCGAACGCATCAATACGCGCCGCGACCTCGCTGGGGTCCAAGGGCCTACCATTGCACCGGTCTGGCCCCATTCGCCGGCCAGCGATGGCCTCTACATGGTCACCCTGGTCATCCCCCAAGAGCATGTCTTGGCGACGGTGCGGCATCTGCGCACGCTGGGCGGCGACGCAATCGCCGTGACGCCGGCGCAGTATTTTTTCACTGCCCAGAGCGAGTCATATGCGCGGATCATGCGCGAAGTCAACAGCTAACCCAGCGGAGGTCACATGCCCATACCGATATATCCCCGTGTCGCAGCAGCCGAACGCGTGTTGCGCCGGGTCCCGTTCGACGAAGTCGAGGTCACGCCCGCGCTCCTCGATGGCATCGCTGCCCGGGTGGGCGAGCGGCTGACGCCGGCACAGGTCGTCACCCGGATCGTCGACGACGTGCGTGCCCGCGGCGACGTCGCCCTGCGTGAATGGTCGCAGAAGCTCGACGGGGCAGCCCCGGCGCAGTGGGAAGTCGCGAAAGCCGCACTGAAAGCCGCCTACGACGCCCAACCCGCCGATGTGCAGTCTGCGCTGCAGCTCGCCGCCGAGCGCATCCGGGTGTTCCACGCCAAGCAACCCAAAGGCAGCTGGTTGGATGTCGGCGCCGAGGGGACAATCGGGCAGCTGGTCGTGCCCATGCAGCGCGTCGGAGTCTATGTACCGGGTGGGAGCGCACCGCTGCCGTCGACACTCTTGATGGCGGCCATCCCCGCACGGGTCGCCGGTGTCGACGAGGTAGTCGTCTGCTCGCCGCCGCAGCGCGGCACGGGCGAAATCGCGCCCATCGTCTTGGCGGCGGCATATGTCGCTGGTGTCGACCACGTCTACCGGGTCGGCGGCGCACAGGCGATCGCTGCCATGGCATTCGGCACCGCGCAGATCCCCCAGGTCGATAAAATCGCCGGGCCAGGCAACCTCTTCGTCGTGCTCGCCAAACGCATGGTATACGGCGCAGTGGGCATCGAAAGCCTGCCTGGCCCGACCGAGACCCTCGTCATCGCAGACAGCCACGCCAACCCGGCCTATGTCGCCGCTGACCTGTTGGCACAGGCCGAACATGTGCAGGCAGCCGCCATCCTCGTCACCCCCGATGCCCAGTTGGCGGAGCGCGTGAAAAGCGAGCTGGCCCGCCAGCTCGCAGCGCTGCCCGATAGCCGTGACGCCGCCGAGACCCTGGCGCTGCGCAGCGGCATCGTCATCGTCCCCGATCTGGCGACCGCGTTCGCGGTCAGCAACGCATACGCCCCAGAACACCTGTGTCTGCTGCTGGCGGATGCCTGGGAACACCTCGGGCAGGTGCGGAACGCGGGAGGGATTTTCATCGGTGAACGATCGTTTGAGGTCCTCGGTGACTACATCGCCGGCCCGTCACACATCATGCCCACCGGTGGCACCGCGCGCTATGCTGCTCCGGTCAACGTCGACGACTTCCGCAAAATCATCTCGGTCATCGGGCTCAATGACACCGCGCTGCGACGCATCGGGCCGGCGGCAGCCATCCTGGCCCGTGCCGAGGGCTTGCACGCCCACGCGGCGGCGGTCGATATCCGGCTCAAGGATTTGTAGTTTTCTCCATACGCGCATCTCGATGCCGAAAAAAGGACACGATATGTCAGGTTTTCTGGTTACTTTTGTGACACTGCTCATCCAAGCTTTGAACTACGCGATCTTCGGGCGGGTGATTCTGTCGTGGGTCGATCCGTTCGGTAATTGGATGATCACGCGGATCATCCGCGACATCACCGAGCCGATCTTGGCACCGATCCGGCGGGTGCTGCCCACCATGGGGATGATTGATTTTTCGCCCATTGTCGCGGCGTTGTTGCTGCAGTTGTTGGGCAATCTGATCATCGGGGCGCTGTAGTGAGTACCGCGCCGTTGTCGCCACAGCGGTTGCGGGTCGTCGCGACCCTGGCCGGCGCGGGCACCCTCGCGCTCGAGATGTTGGCCCCGCGCCTGCTGGCACCGGCCTTCGGCACCTCGCAGCCCATCTGGGCAGCTGTCATCGGCATGACCCTGCTCTATCTGGCAGCGGGGTATCACCTCGGGGGGCGCTGGGCCGACCGTACCGCCGACATCGGCGATTTGGTCAGTCGGGTGCTGTTGTGGGCCGGTGTCGCTGCGGCGTTTATTGCCCCGGTTGCACCGCCGTTGATATCGGCGGCGCGGGGTGCGCTGCAGGCGGTCGCGGTGGGTAGTTTTGTCGGGGCGTTGGTGATTGCCTTGGTGTTGTTCGCCGCGCCGATTATGCTGTTGGCGGCGGTGTCGCCGCTGCTGAGTCGGCTGGCGCTGGTCGACAGCGAGCCGGCGCACGTGGGGCGGACGCTCGGGCAGCTTTCGATGTATGCCACCGTAGGTTCGCTGGTGGGCACGTTTGCGACCGCGCTCTGGCTGATTCCGTCGCTGGGGACGACATTGTCGTTGCTGGCAGTCTCGGCGGTGCTCATCGGTCTGAGTGCCTGGGTGACCGGGCAGACCCGGCGGGCGCTGTGGGCACTGCTGGTGGTGGGGCTGGTGCTGTGGCGCCTCGTCGCCGGGCCACCGGCGTTGGCGGCGGGGTGCCGTGCCTGTTCGGTCGTGTCGACGATCGAGAGCGCCAACAACACCATCCAGATCGCCACCCGTGCGCACCCAGTCCACGGCCAGCAGACGTTGTTGCTGCTCAACGAGGGCATGGCGGTGCATTCGGTCGCCAATGCTGATGGATTGGTGAGTGGTGCCGCCGCTGACTTGCTCACCGACGGTGGCCCGTGG
>JBJOJU010000374.1:0-3812 GCA_046046485.1 Chloroflexota bacterium
CAACCCCACCCCCACGTCGATGACGTATTCGCAATACAACGATTCATAGGGCAACGGCGTCGCGGGCTGCTCCCATATCGCGACGTCGACCACCCGGCCGTGCACCCGCGGCGCACCCGCGATACCGCCCGGTTGCAGCTCAAACCCCTGTCGCAACGGCCCCGTCTGGATGTGGAACTGGCACAACAGCGCCACCAGCGCCGCACTGCCGACGGCTCCGGCTTGCTGGGCA
The DNA here is from genome assembly GCA_046046485.1 of Chloroflexota bacterium. Classification (GTDB taxonomy): domain Bacteria; phylum Chloroflexota; class Chloroflexia; order Chloroflexales; family Roseiflexaceae; genus UBA965. Next base: position 233 of record JBJOJU010000374.1, read on the forward strand.
GCGACCCGGTGATGGCGGTCGACGACGGGCAAGGTGTACGCCGGCAGCCCGGTGACACCCGCTGGCGCGGCCGCAGCCGCCAGCGCGAGGTGATGGGTGGGTAAGTAGCGTTTGCCGTCGGTGTGGAGTTCGCCCACTTCATAGCGCCCATAGACACAGTGCAGGTCGAGCAGCGCTGCAGCAGCAAAATGCATCACGAATCCTTTTTCGCCAACTGCTCACGCAGCGCATTCACACAGGCATGGGGCAACAACGGGCTGACCACCAGCATGGGGGCGTCGCGCCGTGCGATGGCGACCATACGATCACGGTCGGTCGCAATCGCCATGCAACGGCCCGTGCGTGTGCTCCGATACCGTCCCTGGTAGCCGAATAACCCGGCACTGAGCGCCCACCCCTCACTGTGCCAATCGTTCCCGACCGGCATTGTCGTGACCGCCTCGATGTGCGTGTAGGGCACCACAATCGGCCGAAACCACCGACGTCGCACCACGAGCGCGTCTGCCCCCAGCTCCAGCGACACCGGCATCGCCGCATACGCGACACCGATCCCGACGAGGAAAACCCCGGCGACGACGGCACTGAGGACGGCACCATACAACCCGATATCACTCTCGAACCGGCCACTCAGACTCAAAAAAAGCGCCGGGAGGGTCGCGATCCCACCCACGGTGATGACCCCCTGGGTGACGCGTTGACAGTGTTCATCGAGTGGGGCAAAAACAGTCGTTTGGGGCTTCTGCATGCAGATATCCGCTGATTACGATTTGCTGTCATGGTACCACAGTTGACCGGGGCTCGCCGCTGCCATGCGGTATACTACCCACAAGATACACACAGCACGAGGTCCAGCATGGCGGTTTTTTTGGTCATCGTCACCTCCCGGAGCGACGCAACCGAGCAGACGCTCTATCTGCTGCGCGGCGGGCTCGACGCGCCCACCGTCCAACGGCTCGCGACCACACTGCTCTGTGACCCCATCACCCAGACCGCCCAATGGCACGACCTCGCCGGAGCGACCCTCGATACCCTCGGCGGTCCCGTCGACGAAATCGCCTACCGGCCCGGGGTCACCGACAACGAAGCCGAGAGCATCGCCGTCGGCGCCACCCACCTGGGCGTCACGACCCTCGAAGCGGTACGCACGCTCCACCGCTACCCACACACACTGGGGGCGAGCACGACCCGCCACAACGACCTCATCCAGCTCTGCCAGACCTTCCAGCCGGGCGCCGAAGCCGCACGGCAGGAGTTTTATCGATCGTTGGTGGCCGACCCCGTCCAGCGCCCCAGCACCATCGCGACCGTCGCCATCCGCGCGCTCGACGACGCAGGGCTGATCCAGGCGAGTACCCAAGGGTTGCTGGCACTCGATCTCGACGAGATGCGCACCATCCAACGCTACTACCAAGCTGCCGGCCGTGACCCGAGCGACGGCGAGCTCGAGACCATTGCCCAGACCTGGAGCGAGCACTGCTCTCACAAGACCTTCAAGGGTCGTGTCGCCTACAGCGGCAGCGCCACCCCGGGTGCCGACCCCGCGCTGCACCCGGCGTTGGTCGCGCTGGGCACCGAGTCCACCATCGACAGCCTCATCAAGACCCACCTCATGCAGGCGACCAACGCCACGGCACCTAACTTGACCAACCTGACCCTCATCTCGGCCTTCGTCGACAACGCCGGCATCCTGGCGTTCGACGATCAGACCGAGGTGTCGTTCAAGGTCGAAACCCACAATCACCCGTCGGCACTCGAGCCCTTCGGCGGCGCCAACACCGGCATGGGCGGTGTGCTGCGCGACGTGCTGGGCGTCTCGGCGAAACCCATCGCCGCCACCGATGTCTTCTGCTTCGGGCCGGCCGACGCCGATCTGAGTCAGTTCGGCGGCACCGTGTTGCCCACCCGTCAGGTCGCCCACGGTGTCGTCGCCGGGGTCCAAGACTACGGCAACAAAATCGGCGTGCCCATTGTCAACGGAGCAGTCTTCTACGACCCCGGCTATATCGCCAACCCGCTCGTGTTCTGCGGCACCGTCGGACTCGCCCCGCGCAATAGTCACCCCCGCAGCGTCGGCGTCGGCGATGCCATCGTCGTCCTCGGTGGCCGGACCGGCCGCGACGGGATCCACGGCGCGACGTTTTCTTCCATCGAATTGACGCACACCACCGCCCAAGAAGCCGGCAGTGCCGTGCAGATCGGCGACCCCATCACCGAAAAGAAGCTCATCGACGTCGTCATCCAGGCCCGTGACGCCAAACTCTACAGCGCCATCACCGATTGCGGCGCTGGCGGTTTGTCATCGGCCATCGGCGAAATGGGCGAAACCACCGGCGCCCGCGTCGAGCTCACCACCGTACCCCTCAAGTACGCTGGCCTGCAGCCGTGGGAAATTTGGCTTTCTGAAGCCCAAGAACGCATCGTGATGGCGGTCCCGCCGCAGCATCTCCCCGCACTCCTCGCGCTCTGTGCCGCCGAAGAAGTCGAAGCCACCGCAGTGGGCACCTACGACGGCAGCGGGCGGCTCACCGTCACCTCCGACGGCCGCACGGTCGTCGATCTCGACATGCACTTCTTGCACGACGGTCGGCCGCAGCGGACGCTGCGAGCCACCTGGCAGCCGCCCACCGCGACCGCACCCGCCTTCCAACCTGTCGGCCACGACAAGGTCATCGCCGCCCTGCTCGCACACCCCAACATCGCCAGCCGCGAGACGATCATCCGCGGCTACGACCACGAAATCCAAGGGCGCACGATCATCAAACCGCTCGTCGGCGCCCAGAGTGACGGCCCGGGCGATGCCGCTGTGCTCCAGATCCACCCGCACACCACGACCGGCATCGCCATCGGCTGCGGCATGGCGCCCCAGCTCAGCCAGTACGACCCATACTGGATGGCCCTGACCGCCATCGACGAAGCACTGCGCAACGTCGTCGCCGTCGGCGCCGACCCCAGTGCCTGCTCGATCCTCGACAATTTCTGCTGGGGTGACCCCAAGCAACCCGATCGGATGGGCGCGCTGACCCGTGCCACCGCCGGCTGCCACGACGCAGCCATCGCCTACGGTACCCCGTTCATCTCGGGCAAAGACTCGCTCAACAACGAGTACCGTAACGCCGACGGCGTCCGCACCGCGATTCCCGGCACCCTGCTTATCTCGGCCATGGCATACCACCCCGACATCCGCCATTCGCAGACCAGCGACTTCAAAGCTGCCGGCGACCAGGTTTTCGTCGTGGGGTCGACCGACACCGCCATGGCCGGTGCGCACGTCAGCCGCATCGTCGGTGCAGTCCCAGGCGGCGACTGGCAGATCCCCCGGGTCGACCTGGCGACGGCGCCACAGACACTGCGCCGGCTCCACCAGGCCATCCATGCCGGGCTCGTCACCGCCTGCCACGACGTCAGCGAGGGTGGCTTGGCCGTCGCCGTCGCCGAGATGGCCCTGGCAGGTCGCCTGGGCGCCTCCATCGACCTCGACGCCGTCCCTGCGACCGCCGAATCGCCGTGGGTCCGTCTCTACAGCGAATCACCCACGCGCTTCGTCGTCACCGTTGCGCCCGACCACGCCGACGCGTTCCGT
>JBJOJU010000199.1:0-6025 GCA_046046485.1 Chloroflexota bacterium
ACTGCGGAAGAACGATTTCACCTTCATCGCGTATCCTTATCCGTTGTCGCCGTACCGCACGCCCGCGCAGTATGGTTTTTCTACAAAAAACACTGCAGAACCACGCTCTGCGCGCTGTCCCGCTGTGTAAATGACCGTTTGTAGTCGTCATTATAAAGCATATTCGGTGTCTGTATAGCTGTAATATGACAGTTTGTAGTACAAAACCTGACAGCGAATTGACCTGTCGGCAGAGACTGCGCATTCCAATGCAGCCGAGCGGAACCATACCCGCCGCTACAGCGTCTCTATCAGGAACGGTACGACGAGTGTCCTACCGTGTGTGGTATGATGAACCGACGGGGTCGCCCCGGCATCGTTGTGCAGCGGCGATATCTCCAACAGCAAGCAGGAAGTGGCTCCATGCATATTGTGATCACCGGCGGCGCAGGTTTCATCGGCGCCAACCTCACGGCAGCGCTCTTGGCAGACGGCTACCGTGTGACCGTATACGACAACCTCTCGCGCCCCGGGTCGGCGCACAATCTTGCCTGGCTGCAGAAGCACCACGGCGACAAGGTCGTGTTGCGGCGCGGCGATATCCGCGATGCCAAAGCCACTGCCGAAGCGCTCGCCGACGCCGATACGATCATCCACCTCGCCGGCCAAGTCGCCGTGACCACCTCGGTGGTCAACCCGCGCGAAGACTTCGATATCAACGCCCTGGGCACCTTCAACGTGCTCGAGGCAGCCCGCAATAGCGGCCGCAACCCCATCGTCCTCTATTCGTCGACCAACAAGGTCTACGGCGGCATGGAAGACGTCGTGGTCGTCGAAGACACCACCCGCTGGCGCTACCGCGACCTGCCCCGCGGCGTCACCGAGGCCCAACCGCTCGACTTCCACTCACCCTATGGCTGCTCCAAAGGCACCGGCGACCAGTATGTCCGCGACTACCACCGCATCTACGACCTGCGCACGGTGGTCTTTCGGCAGTCGGCCATCTACGGGCCGCGCCAATTCGGCGTCGAAGACCAAGGCTGGGCAGCGCACTTCATCATCGCGACCCAGTTCAAGCGACCGATGTCGATCTTCGGCGACGGCAAGCAGGTCCGTGATTTGTTGTACGTCGACGACCTCGTCAACGCCTATCGCCAGGCCATTCTGCGCATCGACCACGTCGCCGGCGAGATATTCAACGTCGGTGGCGGCCCCGACTACACCATTTCGATCTGGCGCGAGTTCCGCCCGATCCTCGACCGCCTCAACGGCAGCCCGGTGACCGACCCGACGTTCGCCGATTGGCGCCCCGGTGACCAGAAAGTCTGCATACTCAACGTCGACCGCGCCATGAAAGCCCTCGACTGGAAGCCGACCGTGGGCGTCGAAGCGGGCATCGAAAAGCTCTGGAACTGGGTCGCTGCCAGCCGCGAAGAAATCGAAAGACGCTGACTTATGCGTGTACTCGTCGCACTGACCTATTACCGACCCTACACCAGCGGCCTGACCATCTACGCCGAACGCCTCGCGGTCGGGCTGGCCGCGCGTGGGCACCACGTCACCGTGCTCACCTCGCAATACGACCCCAGCCTGCCCACGCACGAAGTGCTGCGCGGCGTCAACGTCGTGCGCGTCCCCGTTGCCGCCCGCATCAGCAAGGGCGTCATCATGCCCTCGTTCGGCATCGAAGCGACCCGGCTCGCCTGGTCTCACGACGTGCTCAGCCTGCACATGCCCCAGTTCGACGCACCGGGGCTGGCGCTGCGTGGCCGCCTGTTGGGCAAACCAGTCGTGCTCACCTACCACTGCGACCTGCAACTCCCCCCCGGTGCCTTCAATCGGGTCGTCGACCGCGTCGTCGAAGCAGCCAACATCTCGGCGGGCACCTTGGCGACCAAGATCGTCGCCTACACTGACGATTTCGCCACCCACTCGCCGTTTTTGTCGCGCTTTCGCAAAAAAGTCGAAATCATCCCACCCCCGGTCGAAATCCCCGACACGACCGAAGCCGACATCCAGAGCTTCAAGCAGCGCTACAACCTGACCGGCCCGGTCATCGGGATGGCCGCGCGCCTCGCCGCCGAAAAGGGCGTCGAGGTCTTGCTCGATGCCCTGCCCCGCATCATCGCCCAATACCCCGACGCCCGCGTCTTGTTCGCCGGGCCGTTCGAACAAGTCTTGGGCGAGGAAGCCTACGCGCGCCGGCTCGCACCGCTCTTCGAGAAATACGCCAACAACTGGACGTTCCTGGGCACCCTGTCGCAACGCGAGTTGGCGACGTTCTTCCACGTCTGCGACGTCGTCACCGTACCCAGCCTCAACTCGACCGAGTCGTTCGGGTTGGTGCAGGTCGAGGCCATGCTGTGCGGCACTCCCTCGATCGCCAGCAACCTGCCCGGTGTCCGCCAGCCGCCCACCCAGACCGGTATGGGCTTGGTCGTCCCCATCGGCGACGCACCCGCCTTGGGCGATGCGATTTTGACGATCTTGGCCGACCCGCAGCGCTTCCAACGCAGCCGCGACGAGATATCTGCACGCTACAGCACCGACCGCACGGTGCGTGAATACGAAGCGCTGTTCGAGCGCTTGTCGAAGGAGTAGAGCGATGACCCAGGATTTTCTCACCCCCCACCTGATGACGTTGCCGCCCCACCGGGTGATGATCCGCATGATCGAAGCCCGCCTCTTCGCCGAGACTGCGCCCGACATGCCCGAACCGATCCTCGACGTGGGCAGCGGCGACGGCACGTTCGCCCAGATCGTCTTCCCCGGCAAGACCATCTACGGCATCGACCCCATCAAGAGTGACACCCACGAAGCCCATGCCCGCGGCGTCTATGCCGGGCTGAGCCTGGCCGACGGCAAGCAGTTGCCCTTCGGCGATAACGTCTTTGAGTCAGCCTTCAGCAACTGCGTGCTCGAGCACGTGCTGCCCCTCAAAGAGACCCTGGCCGAGACCTACCGCACCCTGAAGCCCGGCGCCAAGTTCGTCGCCTCGGTGGTGGGCAACCGCTTCCCCCAACAGCTCTTGGGCACCAAGATCCTCAACGCCCTGGGCTTCGACGGCAGCATCTACGGTAACTGGTTCAACAAAGTCTCGGTGCACCGCAACACCCTCAGCCGCGAAGAGTGGTCGAAGCGCTTCGAGGAAGCCGGCTTCGAGGTCGTTTCGTGCCGCCCGTATTTCAGCGACGAGGCCCTGGCCCTGTTCGACCTGAGTCACTATCTCGCTGCCCCGTCGCTGTTGACCCGCAAATACCTCGGTCGCTGGATTCTGGCCGCGCCGTTCACGCTCAACTGGCTGTGGGAGCCAATCCTGCGGCCGCTCTACAACGCACCGGCCCCCGCCGACGCGCCGTATTACTTCTTCATCGTGCGCAAACCGGTCGCCTAGTCGCATGCCGCAGCCGTCACCCGCTTTGCCATCGTCCTGGCAGAGCGGGTGATTTTCGTTGCAGCCCACCGCGCACGACCACTCGACCGCGCTGGCCTCCCAACCGTCACACCGCCCAAAACTGGCCCGACTCATTTTCTCTGTAACGCCTGAAAGGACCAACGATGCCCACCCCAAAAACCGCCATCGTCACCGGCGCCGGCACCGGCATCGGTCGTGCCGCCACCCTGGCCCTCGTCGCAGCCGGCTGGCAGGTCGTGCTCGCTGGTCGGCGTGCTGCACAGCTCCACGCCGTCGCCGCCGCAGCCGCTGCCCCCCAGCAGACCCTCGTCGTGCCCACCGATGTCAGCGACCCGACCCAGGTCCGGGCGCTCTTCGACGCGGCGGTCGCGCAGTATGGCCACCTCGATCTGCTCTTCAACAACGCCGGTAAAGGCGCCCCGGCCGTGCCCATCGACGAACTGCCCTACGACGAGTGGCGCGCCGTGGTCGACGTCAACCTCAACGGCATGTTCCTCTGTCTGCAGCAGGCCTTCCGGGTGATGCGCGCACAGACGCCCCAGGGCGGCCGCATCATCAACAACGGTTCGATCTCGGCCACCACCCCGCGGCCGCAGTCGATCGCCTACACCGCCACCAAGCACGCGGTGACCGGGTTGACCAAGAGCGCGGCGCTCGACGGTCGCGCCTATGGCATCGCCGTGGGTCAGATCGACGTCGGCAACGCCGCCACCGACATGGCCGAACGCATGGCGCAGGGCATCATGCAGCCTCATGGGATGATTGCGGTCGAACCGCTGATGGACGTGGCCCACGTCGGTGCAGCGATCGTCCAGATGGCCGAACTGCCCCTGAGCACCAATGTGTTGTTCCAGACCATCATGGCAACCAACATGCCGTTTGTGGGGCGTGGCTAGGCTGGTACAATGGCGCCACGACCCGTGGAACGACAGGAGACGACGATGTCCAAAGCCCGCACCGTGATGATCGGCACCGGCGGTATGGCCCGCCACCACATCCGCAACATGCTCAAAATGCAGGACACGACCACCATCAGCCATGTCTGCGAACCGTCGGCCCAGGCCTACGAAGAGACCGCCCAGCTCTTCGAGGACGCCGGCGTGCCGGTACCACCCAACCAACCCGACCTCGAGAAACTCCTGCGCGACAACAAAGGCGCTATCGACGCTGCATTCATCATCACCCCCCACGTCTTCCACCACGACCAGGCCAAAGCCTGTCTCGAAGCCGGGATCGACGTGTTGCTCGAAAAACCGATGGTCATGACCGGCGCCGAAGCCGAGAGCCTCATCGCTGCCCGCGACACATCGGGCAAGTTGCTGGTCGTCGCCTTCCCCGGCAGCCTGTCGCCCAACGTGCGCACCGCGGCCACCATGCTGCGCAACGGCGACATCGGCACCATAAAGACCATCAGCGGCGTCGTCTGGCAAAACTGGGGCGTCAACACCGTCAACACCTGGCGCCAGATCCCCAAAATGGCCGGCGGCGGCTTCTTGTTCGACACCGGTGCCCACCTGCTCAACACCACCGTCGACCTGGCCGGCGAAGACTTCGTCGAAGTCGCCGCCTACCTCGACAACCAGGGTCGCCCCGTCGAGACCCTGGGCGTGATCATCGCCCGCTTGCGCTCCGGCGTGCTGGTCTCGTTGCACGGCTGTGGCGAAGCGATGGAATCGTGCGAATCCGACATCCGCGTCTTCGGCGACAAGGGTGTCATCTACACCGGCGTCTGGGGCGAAAGTCTGGCGATCCAGCACAAGGGGGGCACCACCCCCGAGGTCGTCAAGACCCCGCCGTCGTTGGGCGTCTGGGAGCAGTTCCTCGGCGTGCGCGCCGGTGCTGCCAACCCCTGCCCGCCCGAAGTCGGTCTGCGCATGGCGCGCCTGTGGGATGCGATCCAGCTCTCGGCCTCCAAAGGCGGCAACTCCGTCAAAGTCTGATGATATTGATGCCCAGAGCCCCACGGCAGCCCCCGCATGGGGGCATGCCGTGGGGCTCTGGCGTGCCGTGGGGCTATCGGCTGGGTCATCCCATCACCAGCAGCAACACGCCCCCGCCGAGCAGCCACCAGCCGTCACGGGTGCGCCAGGCGTACCAACCCGACATCGCCAAGTAGGGCGACACGATCAGCCACGGCGACAGGTCACGCACCACCACACCGACCACCAGCGCTGCCACCATCCCGCCGTGCATCGCCAGACCGACCCGCAGCGCCGGGTCGCTCCAGATGCGGCGCGCACGCCACCCACTCACCAGCAGAGACACCGCCATCCAACCCACCAGCCACCCCGCCCCCGCCTGTGTACGCGCAGCGGCGAGCCAGTGCAGCCCGCCGTAGCGCGCGCGGTAGGTGCGCGTGTCGATCTGCTCGACGCTGCGCCAGACGCTCGGTTCGAGCAAGACCCGGCGGGCGGCGGCGCTGGTATAGGCGGCGGTCTTTTTGTAGATGATCACCGTCGGGTGGTCGTAGACACTCAGCGCCTCTTCGGCGCGACTGGTATCCCACCACCAGCTGCCGATCCGTGGGCTGCGCGCCGCGCGATACACCGGGGTGAACCCCAGCGACCCGTCGGCCAACGCGGCATAGTAGCGCGTCATCACAGGGAAGCGCCGGGGCATCTGGACCACCAC
>JBJOJU010000422.1:0-2681 GCA_046046485.1 Chloroflexota bacterium
AGACCGGCAGTCGGTGTTGCTCATCGTCGCATCGCCGCGTGGGTCGACGCGGATCCGTCTCGAACGCTTCCCCGCGCGCATTGGTCGGCGTGACCCCGCCAATCGACTGTTCCCCGAAATCGACTTGGCAGACTACGACCGTGGCGTCGCGTCGCGCAGTCACGCCCTCATCATCGAGCAGAGCGGGGAGCATCTGCTCCAAGACCTCGGCTCGCTCAACGGGACCCAGCTGAACGGCCAGGCAGTCGCAGCACAGACCCCGCGGGCATTACGCCCCGGCGACCGTATCCGCATCGGCGAAGTCGAAATCGAATATCGATGGGAGTGAGCCCAATGAACCCACGTGTCATCATCATCCGTGCTGCAGGGATCAACCGCGACGGTGACGCGGCGCGGGCAGTGACCATGGCCGGCGGCACTCCCGACATCGTCCACATCGGGCGACTGGTCGACGGCAGTGTCTCGCTGCGTGACTATGCGATGCTCATCGTGCCGGGCGGTTTTTCGTACGGGGATCACCTCGGTGCCGGTGCCATGTTGGCCACCGACATCGTGCATCGCCTGGGTGACGACATACGCCGGTTCGTCGAAGACGGCCGGGCGGTACTGGGCATCTGCAACGGCTTCCAAGTTCTGGTGAAGTCGGGGTTGCTCCCCGGCGCACAGGTGGGCACCCGCAGTGCGTCGTTGACGCACAATGCCTCGGGCACTTTCGAATGCCGCTGGGTGCGCTTGGCAGCCAGCCCGAGTCGGAGCATTTTCACCGAAGGCATCGAGGCTCCCATCGAGGTCCCCGTCGCCCACGGTGAGGGGCGCTTCGTGATGCAGTCCGACGCAGAGCTCGATGCCCTCGCCGCCAACGGCCAGGTAGCGTTCCGCTACGTCGATGCAGCCGGTAACCCGACCGACGCATACCCCGCCAACCCCAACGGGTCACGCGGCGGTATCGCTGCGGTCTGCGACGCCAGCGGGCGCATCATGGGCATGATGCCCCACCCCGAGAACGCGCTGACCCCGTGGCAGCACCCGCGCTGGACGCGCGAACAGCGCGACCACGGCGATGGGTTAGCCATTTTCGCCAACGGTATCGGCTGGGTCAAACACATCTAGTCTGACGACGACGCGCGGGGTAATCGGCTACGGTCGATTACCCCGTTTTGTATAGAGGTGGCACATGCGGGTCTTGATCACCGGCTCGAGCGGGCAGATCGGTACGAACCTCGGTCTGCAGTTGTTGGCTGCCGGGCACACGGTGTTCGGAGTGGATCGCCGCCCAAATACCTGGACTGACGCTTTCCCCACTCTGCTCCAAGATCTCAGCATGCCGTTTCGTGAGTTCGCCGGCGGCATCGGGAGTACGCCGTACCCCACGGTCGATGTCGTGGTGCATCTGGCGGCCAACGCCAAGGTGCACGAGCTGGTCGAGCAGCCGCACCGTGCCCTCGAAAACATCAACACGACGTTCAACGTGCTCGAGTATTGCCGGGCGCAGCGGGTGCCGATTGTCTATGCGTCGTCGCGCGAAGTGTACGGCGACATCCATCGCTATCTGACCGACGAAGAGACCGCCGATTTTGCCTATACCGAAAGCCCCTACTCGGCGAGCAAAATCGCCGGTGAATCGTTGGTCTATTCGTATGCGCGCTGCTATGGATTGCGCTATATCGTCTTTCGGTTTTCGAATGTCTATGGCCGCTACGACAACGACATCGAGCGGATGGAGCGGGTGATTCCGCTCTTTATCCGCGAATTGAGCGCCGGCCGGCCGGTACACGTCTACGGCCGCGAGAAAATGCTCGATTTCACCCATGTCGACGACTGTGTGGCGGGCATCATGCGGGGGATCGTTGCACTGGCCACGGGCGAGCTCGCCGCGACGACCATCAATCTGGCCTACGGCGCCGGTTCGACCCTGGTCCAAATGGCGGAATATGTCGCCGCAGCAGTCGGGAACAAAAACCCCGATATCCGCATCAGCGAGAGCAAAAGAGTGGGCGAAGTGTCATATTATATTGCCGATTTGTCGCGTGCAAAAGCACTCCTCGGCTACGAACCGCAGATCCCGCTGCGCGAGGGAATCACCCGGGCCGTGGCATGGCAACGTTCGAATCTCCCACGTCCCTCAGACGAAGGGCATTAGCCCGCTGCTGCACGCCATTCCGCGACGATGGTTGCGACGAGCGTCGCTTCCAGTGGGCCCGACCGCGCTGATATTCGTTGCCCGCCCAGTGGGCTGTGTATGCTGGGCGATGCTCCCCTGTCGTTTTGCGCGTTCGTAGGGGAGCGGGTAGCCGGGGATTGTGCGGGTGCCCTGGGCAGCCGTGTACGTCGTATAGGCACCGCAAATCCGCGCGCAGGGCGACTAAAAAAACGCGGCGGTCACCACGGTCGCTGCATTGCCCAACAGGGCTGCACGGTGCGCGGGCCTGGTGCCGGCTTCTGTGCAGCGGAGAAACGCCGTGCCCAGTAGGACGGCCGCAGCGCCGGCTGCGAGTGCACCGTGGGTGTCAGTACCCGTCATGATGCCGCCGGCTGCGACGACGGTGGTGTCATACTGACGCACGAGTTGTTCCACGAGCGCCGGAGTGCGGTCTGCGGCGTCTGTGCTGCGTGGGTCGAAGCCCCGCGATGCCCACCTGCTTCGCTGCCATGAGCGACGTGGCTATCGATCTCCGCGGTGC
>JBJOJU010000063.1:0-7729 GCA_046046485.1 Chloroflexota bacterium
GGATGCCCGAGCGCAACCGGGCGGCGATCAAAGCCGCGAAACTGGTGGCGGCACCTGGGTGTTACCCGACCTCGGTGATTCTGGGGCTGATGCCGCTGCTCAACGCCGGCGTGCTGACCGACCCGACGGTGATTGTCGATGCCAAGTCGGGCATCTCGGGTGCAGGGCGTTCGGCCAAGGTCAATGTGATTTTCGGCGAGACGCACGACACCGTGACCCCCTACAACATCGGGCATGTGCACCGGCATGTGGGTGAAATCGAACAGGAGCTCGCCAAGGAATCTGTGGGCAGCGCGCCGACCGTTTTGTTCCACCCCCATCTGATCCCCGTGGTGCGTGGCATGTTGAGTGCGATCTACGTGCGCGTCGACCCGGCGCTGCGCGAAGACGAGATCCGGGCGCTCTACACAACCCGCTACGCCGACGAACCGTTTGTGCGTGTGTTGCCGGCGGGGATGCTGGCAGCGATGGCCCACACGACCAACACCAACATGTGCGCGATCTCGGTCACGCTGACCCAACCCGGGCATGTGACGATCATGTCGAGTGTCGACAACCTCGCCAAGGGGGCCGCGACTCAGGCGATCCAATGCATGAATCTGATGTGCGGTCGCCCCGAGACAGAAGGGTTGATGGTATGAATGTGACGATTGTGCCGGTGACGCTGGCGAATCTCGAGCAGGTGTTGCCCTTGATCGCGGCGTATCAGACGTTTTACAAAGCCACACCCGACACCGAGCGCAATCGTGCCCATTTCGGGACGTTGGTGAGCACGCCGGCGCAGGGTGCGCAGTGGATGGCGGTCGAAGCGAGCGGGGCTGCAGTCGGCTTTGTGACGGCCTATCGCACGTTGTCGTCGGTTTCGGCGACGCGGCGCTGCCTGCTCAACGACCTGTATGTCGCGCCGGAACAGCGCGGCAAGGGCATCGGGCGGCAGTTGATTCTGCACTGCACGGCGTGGGCGGTATCGGAAGGGTACCCGGGGGTCTATTGGCAGACTGCCCTCGACAACCACACGGCGCAGAAGTTGTACGACTCGCTGCCCACGACACGGGCGGCGTGGTATACCTACACCCTCAACGACTCGGATCTGCCCCGCGGCTAGCGGTGGGATTGCGGCACGGCCGTACGAAAGGCACCTGGATTGACCACACTGCGGGTAATCAAAATCGGTGGGAACGATATCGACGATAGCGCCTTTGTGCAGCGGTTGGTCAGCGCCGTCAAGGCGATGCAGCCCAAGCCGGTGCTCGTGCATGGTGGCGGCAAGGAAATCGGCCAGATCCAGCAGGCGCTCGGCGGCGAACCGCGGTTCGTGTCGGGGTTGCGCGTGAGCGACGAAACAGCCATGGCTGCCGCCGAAATGGTGCTTGCAGGGGCCGTGAACACCCGGCTGGTCGTCGCCCTCGGGCTGGCTGGTGTCGACGCCGCGGGGATGTCGGGCGTCGACCGTGGGTTGATCCGGGTCGTCAAGTATCAGCACCCCGATGGCGATATCGGTCGGGTCGGTCAGCCGGTGGCGGTGCGCACCGAGGTGCTTTGGCAGTTGCTGGACACGCAGGTCGTGCCGGTCATCGCCCCCATCTCGTTGGGTGAGGATGGCAGCTATAATGTCAATGCAGACCCTGCAGCCGCCGCGATTGCTGCTGGGTTGGCAAACGACGGCCGTGAGCTGGCAGTCGAGGTGACGTTTGTGACCAATGTGCCCGGGGTGAAACTCGACGGTGCAGTCGCAGCACGACTCGATGCCGCCGCGATTGCAGCAGCGATCGCCAGCGGGGCCATCTACGGCGGCATGATCCCCAAGGTCAATGCCGCACTCGAGGTGCTCGCCGCCGGGGTAACCCAAGCGCGCATCGTCGATATCGCAGGGCTCGAGGTGCTCGCAGCCGGTGGTGCCGCGGGGACGGTGATTGTGGCAGGTGCCCAATGACCCATTCCCACGAGACGGCGGTGCAGGGCGAACAGAAGCCGCCGGTGACGGTGCGGTTGGCGACGTTGGCAGACGTCGATGCCATCAAGGTGGTCGTCGACGAAAACGTGGCACTCGGTCATTTGTTGCCCCGGACGCGCGAAAACATCGTGGCGTCGATGGGGAATTGGATGGTCGCAGAGGTCGACGGGCAGGTAGTCGGGATCGGCTCGCTGCTCGAGATGGGCCCTGCGCTGGTAGAAGTCCGGTCGTTGGCGGTGTTGCCCGAGTTTCGACGATACGGCGTCGGGGGCGACATTGTCCAGGCGCTCGTGGGTGAATCACAACGACGTGGCTACCCGACGGTGTTTGCACTCACGCGGGCAGTCAGTTTTTTCGAGCGGCAGGGGTTCGTGATCACCGAACACGAACGCTTCCCCGAAAAAGTCTGGCGCGATTGTGTGTTGTGCCCACTCCAGGCCCGGTGTGATGAAGTAGCAGTCGTGATCGAACATGCCACGCGGCGTTCCGACGTCAGTGGGGAGGGTAAGTAAGGCATGCAGGCAGGGTTTACGCGTACACCAGCCGTGCTCGCGCTCGAAGACGGTACCGTCTGGGCCGGAAACGCATTCGGCGCCATCGGGCAGCGCACCGGTGAAGTGGTCTTCAACACGGCGATGACGGGCTACCAAGAGGTCTTGTCCGATCCGTCGTATTACAACCAAATCGTGGTGATGACCGCGCCGCATATCGGCAACACCGGCGTCAACGAGGCAGACAACGAGAGCCTGAAGTACTGGCTGTCGGGGTTTGTCGTGCGTGCGGCCAGCCCGCGTGTGAGCAACTACCGCGCCGACTCCTCGCTCGACGATGCGATGCGTGCCCAAGGAATCGTCGGGATCACCGGCGTCGATACCCGCGCGCTGGTGCGGCATATCCGATCGGCGGGCGCGATGCGCGGGATTGTGTCTTCCACAAATCTCGACCACGCCGCCTTGGTCGCCCAGGCCCGTGCCGTCCCCACCATGGAAGGGCTCGACCTCGTGCCCCAGGTGACCTGCAGCGCCTCGTACGTCTGGGAGGCCGGTGTGGGCGAGTGGGGCCTCGGTTCACGGGGTACCAAAGCCAA
Source organism: Chloroflexota bacterium (assembly GCA_046046485.1). Classification (GTDB taxonomy): domain Bacteria; phylum Chloroflexota; class Chloroflexia; order Chloroflexales; family Roseiflexaceae; genus UBA965. The sequence goes on from JBJOJU010000063.1 coordinate 3,042, forward strand.
ACGGACCCTGCATGTCGTCGCCTACGACTTCGGCATCAAGCATCATATTCTGCGGCTGTTGGCCGAACGCAACATCCGCATCACGGTCGTCCCCGCGACGACGCCGGCAGCTGATGTGCTGGCACTCAACCCTGACGGCGTCTTTTTGTCGAACGGCCCTGGCGACCCGGCGATGGTCACCTACGGCATCGCCAACACCAAAGCCCTGCTGGGCAAGGTGCCGTTGTTCGGCATCTGTCTGGGCCATCAGATTCTCGGGTTAGCGCTGGGCGGTACGACCTACAAGCTGAGTTTCGGGCATCACGGTGCCAATCAGCCGGTGAAAGCCTACGGCAAAGTCGAGATTTCGTCGCACAACCACGGCTTCGCGGTGCAGGCCGATTCGTTGCCGGCAGGTGCGGGGGTCACGCATGTGAACCTCAACGACCAGTGTGTCGAGGGCCTCGAGGCCCCGGGACTCAAGGCGTTCAGCGTGCAGTACCACCCCGAAGCCGCGCCTGGCCCACACGACGCCAGCTATTTGTTCGACCGGTTCGTGTCGTTGATGGAAGGGTAAGCCAGTGCCGAAGCGAACAGACATCCACAGTATCCTCATCATCGGCTCAGGCCCGATTGTCATCGGCCAGGCGTGTGAATTCGACTATTCGGGTGCACAGGCCTGTAAAGTGTTGCGCCGCGAGGGCTATCGCGTGATTTTGGTGAACTCCAACCCGGCCACCATCATGACCGACCCGCAGTTCGCCGATGCGACCTACATCGAGCCGCTGACGCCGGATTCGATCGAACAGATTCTCATCAAAGAAAAACCCGACGCGATTCTCCCCACCGTCGGTGGTCAGACCGCGCTCAACCTGGCCATGAAGCTCAACGAGCTGGGGATTTTGGCCAAGTACAACGTGAAGCTGCTCGGCGCACAGCCCGAGGCGATTGCCTTGGCCGAAGACCGTGAGCTCTTCAAGCAGGCGATGCTCGAAATCGGGCTGGGCGTGCCCTTGGGCGAGACGGTCACCACGGTCGAACAGGCCGTGGCAGTGGCCACAAAGATCGGCTACCCGGTGTTAATCCGCCCGTCGTTCACCCTCGGTGGCAGCGGTGGTGGTATCGGCTACGACGAGGCACAGCTGCGCGAAATCGCCGAGCGTGGCCTGCGCGCGTCTCCCGTCACCCAGGTGCTCATCGAGCAGTCGGTGATCGGCTGGAAAGAGTACGAGCTCGAGGTGATGCGCGACCGGGTCGATAACTTCGTGGTGGTGTGTACCATCGAGAACATCGACGCAATGGGCGTCCACACCGGCGATTCGATGACGGTCGCTCCGGCGATGACCCTCACCGACCGCGAGCTGCAGCGCTTGCGCGAGATGGGGAAAATGGTCATCCGCCGCATCGGGGTCGAAACCGGCGGCTCGAATATCCAGTTTGCCGTCAACCCAAAAACGGGTGAGCCGCTGGTCATCGAGATGAACCCGCGCGTGAGCCGTTCGTCGGCATTGGCGTCGAAAGCGACGGGGTTCCCCATCGCCAAGATCGCCGCGATGCTGGCCGTGGGCTACACCCTCGACGAGATCCCCAACGACATCACCAAATTGACCCCGGCGTCGTTCGAGCCCAGCCTCGACTACGTGGTGGTCAAGTTGCCCCGGTGGGCGTTCGAAAAGTTCCCCGGCGTTGACCCAATCCTCGGACCGCAGATGAAGTCGGTGGGCGAGGTGATGGCCATCGGTGGCACGTTCGCCGAAGCCTTCCAGAAGGCGATGCGTGGCCTCGAAATCGGGGCGACCGGTTTCGTGGGCAGCAATCAGGTCAAAATGGTGGGCCACGACGATATTCGGATTCCCACGCCGCGGCGCATCTTCCGCGTCTGCGACGAGATCCGCGCGGGCGCATCGCTCGAGTCGATCTGCGAGCGCACCGGCTTTGATCCGTGGTTCGTCGAGCAGTTCCAGGACATCGTCGCCATCGAGAAAGAGCTCAGCGGCTATGCGTTGACGACGCTGCCCAACGAGTTGCTTTTCACTGCGAAAGAATACGGCTTCTCCGACGCGCAAATGGCGACATTGCTGTCAGATAAACCGACCATTTCGGCCGTGCGTGCCCATCGCAAGCAGCAGCGCATCGTGCCGGTCTACCGCAAGATCGACACGTGTGCCGCCGAGTTCGAAGCATCGACCCCGTATTTTTACAGCACGTATAGCCGGCAGCCGGGCAGCGACGAAGCCAATGTGAGCGACAAGCCCAAGGCGATGATTATCGGCGGTGGACCCAATCGTATCGGCCAGGGTATCGAATTTGACTACTGCTGTGTGCACGCCTGTATGGCGCTGCGCGACCTCGACATCGAAACGATCATGATCAACTGCAACCCCGAGACGGTGTCGACCGACTACGACACCGCCGACCGGTTGTACTTCGAGCCGTTGACGCTCGAGGATGTGCTCAATATCTACGACCGCGAGGCAGGAGCTGACTTTGGCCCGGCGGTACGCAGCGTGCCGGCGTTGGTGCAGTTCGGTGGGCAGACGCCGTTGAACCTGGCACACGGGCTCGAGGCGAATGGCGTGCCGATTTGGGGGACGTCGCCCGACGCCATCGATTTGGCCGAAGAACGCGGCCGCTTCGGTGCGTTGTTGGCGAGCATGGATATCGAGATGCCGCCGAACGGCATGGCCAGCAACCTGGCCGATGCCAAGGCGATTGCCCACCGCATCGGCTACCCGGTGTTGGTGCGCCCCAGCTATGTGTTGGGTGGGCGGGCCATGGCGATCGCGTACGACGACGCGTCGTTCGAAAAGTATATCGCCGAGGCGACGGTGGTCAGTGCCGGCGCGCCGGTTTTGATCGACAAGTACCTCGAAGATGCGTTCGAAGTCGATGTGGATGCGATCGGCGACGGCACCGAGATGGTGATCGCCGGCATCATGGAGCACGTCGAAGAGGCGGGCGTCCACTCGGGTGACTCGGCGATGGTGTTGCCGCCCTACAAGATCACGGCCTACCACCTCGAAATCATCCGTGACGTGACGATGCGCATCGGCGTGGCGCTCAAGGTCAAGGGTCTGATGAACGTCCAGTTCGCCATAAAAGACGACGTCGTGTACGTCATCGAGGTCAACCCGCGGTCGTCGCGCACGGTGCCCTTCATCGCCAAGGCGACCGGGTACCCGTTGGCGAGCATCGCGGCCCAGATTGCGGCCGGCAAGACCCTGCGCGAGCTCGGGTTTGTCGAAGAGCCCAAGGTCGATGGCTTTTTCGTCAAAGAAGCCGTGCTGCCGTTCGACAAGTTCCCCGGTGCCAGCATCGTGTTGAGCCCCGAGATGCGCTCGACGGGTGAGGTGATGGGGCATGCGTCGAACTTTGGTCTGGCCTTTGCCAAAGCTGAAATGGGCGCGAACCAGAAGATCCCCACCACAGGCGGGGTGTTGTTGACGGTCAACGACAACGACAAGAACGCGATCGTCAAGATTGCCCGCGACCTGGCGCACATGGGTTTTGTGTTGTACGGCACGAGCGGCACGGCCGACATGCTGGTGCATGCAGGTATCGCGTGTACGCCGGTCAACAAGATCTCGGACGGGTCGCCCCACACGGCCGACCTGATCGCTGCGGGCAAGGTGCAGCTGGTCATCAGCACGCCCCTCGGTTCGACGGCGTACGCCGATGGTCAGGCGCTGCGGGCGGCGGCGATCCGCTATGGGGTGATGTTGGTGACGACGTTGACCGGTGCGGCTGCGACCGTCGCGGGCATCCGTGAGTTGCAGCAGCGGTCGTTGACGGTACGGTCGTTGCAGGACCACTACGGCATTGCCAAGGGTCGCTCGGCATGACGATTGCGCGGGTGCACATGCTGACGCCCGAACTCCTGACGAGTTTTGTGCAGGCGGTCGACCCGGCGCTCCGGCGCGGGGCGGCCCGTCTGCAGGCGGACGGTGGTGTGCGCATCGAGCAGATCGAGCCGGCCAACGCCGTCGCGATCGTGAGCGACGGGAGCCAACAGTGGCGGGTGAGTGCCCTGGTCATCGCGGGGCGTGTGACCACGTTGTGCGACTGCGCCCATCGCGACGATGGCCCCTGCCTGCACCGGGTGGCGGCGGTCGAGGCGATGCTGGCACACCAGACCACGAACCCGCCCCAGGCGTGGCAGACCCTCTTTTCGATTGCCGAAAAAAACCGCACGACGCCCTCGCACACCACCTCCACCGTGGTGTGTTTTTTTCTGCAGAACAATCACCCCCTCGGTATCGGCGACGAGCGTTGGGCTCTGGTCCCTGCCAGTGTGACCCCGCGGGCGGGCCGCGCTGACTGGGTGGGTGCCGAGATTCGCCCGTTGCGGGCGGTCCCCACCCCGGCTGGGTACCCCCATGCCGCGATGGCAGTACTGCAGGCGGCGGCATTGTTGGGCGAACAGACCCTCGGTGCTGCCCAAGCCGGCCAACGGGCGTGGTTGTATGCGGCAGCGCTGGGCTTGTTGGCGGGGCAGACCGTGTATGTCTGTCGTGGCGCACTGGGCTTCAACCAACCGGTGCAGGTCGGCGCTGGTCTCGGCGAGCTGCAGCTCTCGTGTGAAGAAGACGGGCCTGATTTGCTGCTGCAGAGTATCGTCTACAGCACGCATGCCAGTGTCATCGTCGACCCGGCCAATCGGACAGTGTTGCCCTTCAGCCCACACTGGCTGCTGACGGGCGCGCAGGTCG
>JBJOJU010000092.1:0-4708 GCA_046046485.1 Chloroflexota bacterium
CTCGATCTCATCCATGTCAACAAGCCACGCACGGGTATCGAAGTCGTCGAGACGGTCCAAGACGAACAAGGCGACAAACGCTTCGTCTTCCGCAATCTGCGCAACGAAGAAGTCAGCCCGCATCCGTGGCGGATGAACGACATCGAAGAAGGCAGCATCCGTCAGTATGCAGCGCGGATGCACCTCGCCGACCAGAACCTCGACGAAAACGCCATCCGCTGGTGGGGGAATATCGGCTACATGCGCCCGATGCGTCGCCAAGTCGACCTCATCTACCGCGACGAAAACGGTGTCGATCACATCTACTACGCCGCCCGCCGCGACGAACTCATCGGCGAATGGCACGACCTCCTGGCCGAATACGACGACGTCGTCGAATAAGCCGCGTCGCCCCAATACCAAAACACCCCCCGCGTTCGCTGAACGCGGGGGGTGTTCGTTGTGTGGGCTAGAACGGCAGAATGTCGTCGTCTTCGGGAGTAGGAGCCGGGGCAATCGGCTTGCGCTCTGCCCGTGCAGGCGGGATGTTCTGCCGCGGCGCGGCCGGCGGCGGGGTCGCGAATTCGTCGTCGAAGTCGTCACCGATCGACGACGGCACATTGCGTGGTGGTGCGGCTGGGGTCGGCGCCGGCCGTTGCGCAGGTGCCGCGCGCCGGGTCTCGCCGCGCTCGCTCGGGTCATATGCGTCGGGGCTATTCTGGTTTTCGTTGCGTGCACTCAGGATGATCATGTCGGTCGCGACCAGCTCCACCGAGGTGCGGGGCTGTCCGTCGCGATCTTGGTACTTGCGCGTCTGCAAGCGCCCTTCGACGTAGACACGCGTGCCCTTGGTCAAGTACTGATTGCAGATTTCACCCAGTTTGTCCCAGGCGACGACCCGGAACCACTCGGTGTCGTCGTGGCTGGTGCCGTCGTTGGAGCGCCAGGTGCGCCCGCTCGCGACGTTGAACGTCGTCACGGCACTGCCTTGCGGCGTGTAGCGCATCTCGGGGTCGGCACCGAGCCGACCGGTGATCATCACTTTGTTGAGGTCTTTGGCCATGGGAGGGACTCCTCTCGTGTTTACTGTACTGCTCGGGTTTGGTGATGTGTCCCATCACTGGGGAAATTGTAGCATGTTTGTTCTACAAGTCAACCGGCTCTGCGGGGTCGATCGGCACGACCAGGTCACGTGCAGGGTCGACCCGCACATCCCCGTATGCCCGTGTCGCGACCACGAGTCGGAGCTCTTCCCCGACAGATTCGACCGCGACGACGACCCCTTCGCCGTAGGGCAGCACGCTGACTGCATCGCCCACGACGTAGGCACGACCCGGGTGCCCCGTCTGCGCCTGCCACCACGCACCCAATCGCAGCCACCAGTCTCGCAGCACCGTCGCGCCCGCAGCGCGCTGCGGCGCTGCGTCGAGCAACCTCGCCATGTACGCCGCAGCGTCGTCCGTACGTGGTTCGTCTGCAGGAGCGTCGTCTGCAGGAGCGTCGTCTGCAGGAGTCTCGACTGCAGGTGTCTCGACTGCGGGAGTCTCGTCTGCGGGAGTCTCGACTGCAGGAGTCTCGACTGCAGGAGTCTCGTCTGCGGGAGTCTCGTCTGCAGGAGTCTCGTCTGCGGGAGTCTCGTCTGCGGGAGTCTCGTCTGCGGGAGTCTCGTCTGCGGGAGTCTCGTCTGCGGGAGTTTCGTCAGCGAGCGGTACGGGTGGAGCAGGGGAAAACGGCACCCGCGCGGTCGGCGCGGTCGCCGCTGCGATCCAGGTCGCGTCGGCAGCAGCCACGGCTGCCGCGACCTCGGTGTGGCCCTGCTGTGCGACCCAGGCCTGTGCGGCGCGCAGAGCCGAGACCAGACCGGGTGCGTCGGCTGCGACGACGCCCGCGCCCCCAGGTTGGGTATCGACCAGATACAAGCGCCCACTGGCCGCGTCATAGCACGGGACCACCGCCACCACTGCCTGCGGGTAGACCGCCGACAACGCTGCGACGACGCTCCACCCCAGCCACGGCTCGTGTTCGGCGGCGGCCGACCCGATGTGCCACCACCAGGCCGGTGCATACCACGCCGCTGATTCCTGCTGCGCCGTATCGAGCACGGTGCGGTGCGCCGTCGCGTGTTCGACGTCCCACTGCAGCACACCGACACAGTGCTCTTCGACGGCGACCCGGTCACACCCCGCGGCAGCAGGCGTCTCGCCCGCAGCGAACTGGACCCGGCACAGCCGGAGCGGCACGATCCCCCCCACATTCGGTGTGGCGGCGACCACGGCCGTACCCGCCGCGCTGTCACGCTGGGTGACGACCCCACCCGATTGCCAGGGCGGCGCGGCCATCCCCGGGAAATACCAGCGTTCGTACGCGGCTGCGTCGACGGCGACCGGATCCTCGCCGGGGTTGCAGGTCACCGCAGCCGCCGCACCGACGGCGTGCCGGAGATCGAAATCGAATGACAGTGCGGCGTCGCCCGGCACCGACACATCTCCGGCGATGATGCGCAGATGCGCGTGGGCACGCATACGGTCGACCAATGCCGTCTGCCCCCACCCCGCTACCTCCCGCGTGACCAACGGGATTTCGGCAGCAGCGGCGTGCAGATGCACGGTGTCGATATAGGCGTTGTCGGTGGCAATCGGCCAGACCGGCTCGTCGGCGAGCGGGAACGCCGCCGCGAGCTGCGCACCATACCCGGCGTCGGACACCGCGATGACCGCCTGGGCACCCGACGCCGCGGCGACCTGGGGCACCCAGCGCTCGGTCGCATCGGCCACGCAGATGACCACATCTGCGGGTTGGACGCGGTCGCTGCAGGTCGCGCCTCCCAACCCGACGGCGCGATAGACCGCCAGCGACACCGCGTGACAGACGACATGCACCCGATACCCGGCTCCGACGAGCCGGGTACTCAGCAGCCCCACCACCTGTGGCGCAGCGGCACCGGCGCGCAGGTGGGCGGAGCGCACAGCGGGGGTCGGCACGTCGTCGACGGTGGTCAGGGTCGCCGCGCGCCCGCAGATCGTCGAGACGACCGCGGTTGCATTCTGTGCCGGCGTCGCCGACGCAATCACGACCGGTGCGCTGGCGCGGTGAAAAAGCCGCACCCGTTCACAACGGCGCAACAGCCAGCGCAGATGCGCGAGGCCGACCCCGCCGTATTCGTGCAGCTCCCACAACCCAATCACGGCCAGCCGCGACCACAAGCGCTCCCACACCGCGGCATACCCCGGCAACAATACGGTGTGGAGCACCGCCGCGGTCGCGATCACGAGACTGGCATCGTCGTCAGTATCGCCAGGTGCAGTGCAGATCGAAATGGTCGGCGCACTGCCAGCCGGGTATTCGGCGCACCAAGCCATCAGCCGCTGATACGCTGCGTGCGCCGCATAGTCGTCTGCGACGATGAGCAGCCCCCGCGAATCGCTGCCGGTCTGCACCGACTGCAACACGCCGTAGAGGGCTGCGTCACGGCGGGCATCTGCCCAGCCCGACACCAATGCCGGCTCCCCACGGGCGAGCGTCGCTGCGAGGTGGGTGAGATGCGGGCGCGAGTTGCCACACACGCGCAGCCAGATATCGGCCAACGGTATGCGCGCAATGGCGTGCGGGTTGTCGAGCCCCGGTCGGGCAGACAGTGTGCGCAGCTCTGTGAGCAACACGTCTGGATACTGCGTGCGGCAGTCATTGAGAATGGTTTCGAGGTGTTCACGCATCGGCTGCTCCCGTTTTCCTACACACTATAGCAGGTTCGTTTTTGTGTGCCTATCCGGCGAAAAGGGTACCTGGCGAGCGTGGATCGAACGCGCTCGTGCCGAATTGAAAATTCGATTTGCATTGTGTTTTTCCGCGTGGTATTATTCTCTTCGTTGCCGAGCGATGTTCGACAGCGAGCTGGTAAAGATGTGGCCCCATCGTCTAGCGGCCTTGGACGTCACCCTCTCAAGGTGAAGATCGTGGGTTCGAATCCCACTGGGGTCACCACTTCACTATCAGCGACCACATGGGGATGTGGTGTAGAGGCCTAACATGCGACCCTGTCAAGGTCGAGACCGCGGGTTCGAATCCCGTCATCCCCGCCACACGGACCACCGATACACATCGGTGGTCTTCGTTTTCTGTTCCTCACGCAGCACGAGGATTCATCTATGCAGTATCTCCGCCACCCACTGCTCCGCCGCGCCGGTTTTGTCGGCGCAGTACTCCTGTTGCCATTGATCGGCACGCTCCTGCAGGCGGGGTTCACGTGGAGCCTCAGCGATTTCGCCATCGCTGCCGTGGGGTTGTGGCTCGCGGCGAGCCTCAGCAGCTGGCTGCACACCACGATCACGACTCTGCAGGGCAAGTGGATCGCGCTGCTGGGCGTCATTCTCGTCGGCGCGCTGTGCTGGGCCGAACTCGCGGTGGGCGTGTTCGGTAGCCCACTGGCGGGGAGTTGACGTACGAGTGACGCGGCATACCGCCCACGGCGATGCTGTACACAGGAGGAGCAGCGCGCCGACACAGCGGTGCGGTGGGAGCGCGTGTGTGAGCACCACGGGGGAATGGGGAACGAGAGCCGTGCGCCGCGCGGGGTAGCCGCGGCTCGTCCGCCGCCGCGGGACGCGTGGAAAAACCCGCTGCGCAACACTGCACGGGCCGCCAGGCCCGCTTTTCCCCCAAAAAAAGAAAAGCTGTGCCCGCGTGTCATGCTGCTGTCATCTCGCTCCGATACCCCCACGATTCGTTTTGA
>JBJOJU010000116.1:0-4182 GCA_046046485.1 Chloroflexota bacterium
CGGTACCGGCAACGCCACCGCCGCGCGTTTCGCCTGGGCAATCACCGCGCTGTCGACCTCGAGATACCCGGTGCCCGAATACGTTTCTTGGTGAAACGCCATCACCTTTGTTTTGTGCGTCCGCGGCCACACCTGCAGACAACCGTTTTCGAGCGTGGCATCGACCAACGGGATCCACACCGTGATCACCGGGTTCGCATTCGCATCCGGCCAGTAGCTTTTGTCCTGATGCCACGGCACGGCACCCGCGGCGACTTTGGGCACCTTCGGCCGCACGTTGTAGACCGGGTTGGCAAAAATCTCCGGGCCGATCAATGACTCGACGGCATTCAATATCTTCGGATTACTCATCAACACAAAATAGCCAGGGATGCGGTCGCGCCAGCTGCGCCCATACTGCAAAAACTCGACGTCGCTCAACTCCGCAAACAGCACTGCCAGCCGTCTCTCGAACGGCACATCCACATACAACGACGGCACCAACCCTGCGCGATACAACTCCGCAGCGATTTCATCGACTTTCTGTGCCATCGCCTCCCGCGCCGGCTGGAGCTCCGCATCAGTCAACAGCTCGGGCAAGATCGCATAGCCTTCGCGATCGTAGAATGCGATCGTCTCCGCATCGAGCGTACCTGCGTCGGTCGCTGCGTGGAACGGCAATGGGGTGCGGTATGTCATCATTGACTCCTGCGTTGTTCGTCGGTCTGGGTAGTCACATCGTAGCACACCACAGTGACCAACCCACTGCGCTCGCCCGTGCAGCTGGTCGCCGTGCTCTGTACCGGCGACGTAGCCGTTTGCTCCTCCAGCTGCACGACTCCCGCCAGCCCTGTGCAGCACGTGCCCCAGCGGCGCCGCCGCAACGGCGCCGTGCGTCCCCGCGTTCCCTGAATCTCTACATTCGGTCAAGAAGTCGGGTTTTTTCAATATAAATCGAACGATTGCTCCACACGACGCGTCCTGATGCAGTAGGATAGACCTATCCAGCTACGAGAAAGCAGCCTGTCGATGCCGATGTCGCGCCGTGAACTCAACCGCCTGCTCGCCTATGGTTTTGGGAGTGCGCTCCTGGCCGCCTGTACCAGCGCCGGGATCGCCGATTCCGACGAACTCCGTGGTGCCGTTGGGCGTGCCACCGCTACCAAGACCCGCACCCGCACCAAAACCCGCACGGCCACCCGCGCAGCAGCCAAGACCGCCACCAAAATCCCCAGCGCGACCAGCACCCTCAGCCCGACGGTGACGGCTCAGGCACTGCAGACCCTCGGCTTCGACGCCTTCCCCGACCTCGTCGCCACCCGCCGCGACGACACCTACCTCTACGTCGAATCGCGAGGCATCCCCAATCACACCATGATGGTGGGCATCACCGGCTGGCAACGCCAGGTGCCCCTCGCCCAAAACTACGGCGGCAGCAAAGCCTGGCAGGTGCCCTTGCACCCCACCCCGGCGGTCAACCCGATCTCGGCGCGCAACGCCCTCTACCGCGGCGCCATCGCCATCGCCGTCAACGGCGTGCCCATCTTCAACGCCCTCAACAACCGCGGCGACGACGCCTTCCTCGCCGGTGAACTCGACAACTGGGGTGGCCACGCCGGGCGTGCCGACGACTACCACTACCACATCGCCCCGTTGCACCTCCAAGCCCTGGTGGGCACCGACAAACCCATCGCCTATGCCCTCGACGGCTACGCTATCTATGGCCTGACCGAAGTCGACGGCAGCACCCCCGTCGGGCTCGACGCCTACAACGGCCACATCGGTCCCAACGGCGTCTACCACTACCACGCGTCGATGACCTACCCCTATATCAACGGCGGGCTCTACGGTGCCGTCACCGTCCTCGACGACCAGATCGAGCCCCAGCCCGCGCTGATGCCCGTGCGTCCGCCCCAAGAGCCGCTCCCCGGCGCGGTCATCACCGATTTCACCCGCACCAGCAGCGACGCCTACACGCTCACCTTCGCCTACAACGGCAGCAGCTACAGCGTCGCCTACACCCAGACCGCCAGTGCCGTCACGTTCCACCACCACGACCACGAAGGCGACCGCGACCTCAGTTACCCGGTCCGCGCCGAACAAATCCCGCCCACGCCCTTGGCCACTGCCAGCGCCCGCACTGCCACACCCGCCACCAGCCAGACCGCCGCACCGACCGCAACCACTGTACCCAGTGCGCCCACAGCGACCGCCGTCAGCACCGGCGTCTTTGCGCTCACCAGTCCCGCCGTCGGCGCTGACGGGGTGCTCCCCGCTGCCTACACCTGCGACGGTGTGGGCAATTCGCCGCCGCTCACGTGGACCGCCGGCCCCGCCGGCACCCAGAGCTACGCCATCATCATGCACCACGTCGCCGGCCTGCTCGACGTGCACTGGTACTGGACGCTCTACAATATCCCTGCCACCGTCACCAGCCTCAGCGCCGGTCAGACCTCGGTGGGCACCTTCGGCTCCAACAGCGTCAACCCCACGCTCGCCTACGCCCCGCCCTGCTCCAAAGGCCCCGGCCTCAAGCAGTACACCATCACCATCTACGCACTTTCGCAAGCCCCCGCCGTCAGCGGCGGCGCATCGGTCACCCGCGACACGCTCATCGCCGCCATGGCCGATCGCACCCTCGCCACCGCCACACTCGCCCTTTCCTATACCCGTTAAGTAGCGGAAAAGCGTTCCTGCGCGGCAGGAACGCACCCACCCAAAGGATTTCGTGATGTCGCTCGATCTCAGTCTCACCCAGGCGCTCCGTATGCGTATCGAAAACGGGATCGCCGCAGGTACCGAAGCCGGGGTCCAGTTCGTCGTCTACCGACACGGCCAGCGTATCGTCGATCTCACCGTCGGCAGTCGCGACGCCGCAGGGACCCCGCTGCAGCCCGATGATCTCATCTTCTGTTGGTCGACGACCAAAGGCATCACCGCCACCTGTATCCACCTCTTGGCTGACCGCGGGCTGCTCGAATACGACGACGCCGTCGCCACCTACTGGCCCGAATTCGCCCAAAACGGTAAAGCCGGCATCTCCATCCGCCAGCTCATGTCGCACACCGCTGGCATCGCCGAAACACCGCTCCAGCGCGGGTACGAGATTCTCTTCGACGACGACGCAATCTGCGCCGCCGTCGCCGAGATGACCCCCACCCAGACTCCCGGTGCACAGTACAAGTACCACGAGCTCACCTACGGCTGGCCCCTGGGCAAAATCGTCGAGCCGTCAGCGGCATGCCCTTTGGCGCATTCGTACAGAAAGAAATCGCCGCTCCCCTCGGCATCACCGACCTCCACATCGGCCTCCCCGCCGACCGCCTGCCCGACGTCGCCCCCACCAGCCACGACGCGACCGCCGCCCAAATCGCTGCCTCCACACACCCACTCCCCGACCCCACCATCATGGCCAACCACCCGGTCATCATGGCCACCTGCATGCCCGCGGTCAACCTGCTGGCGAGTGCCCGCGCCATCGCCACCGTCTATGCATCGCTCGTGGGCGACGGTATCGACGGCGTCCGCCTGCTGACACCCCGCCGCGTCGCCAACGCCACCCGCGTCCAGCACTACACCCCCGAACCCGACGGGGTCTCGTCCACCGCCTACGGCCTCGGCTACAGCTTGGGCGGCGCCAACCCCGTCTACGGCAGCGACACCACCGCCTTCGGCCACTGCGGCTACGGCGGCAGCACCGGGTTCGCTGACCCGACCCTCGGCCTCGCCGTGGGCATGACCAAGACCCGCATGAACCTCGTCACCGACGCCGGTGCCCTCAAACGCGATCTGATGCACATCGTCCGCAGTCACCTCGAAAACGAATAGTATTCGTATTTGAACAAATATCATTCGTTATGCCCGCGCAGCACATTGCCACGCTCCGCACTTCGGTGGCCGCGGGCAAGCCGACGCGCAGAACGCAGCTGACACCGACACAAAACGAAGGGGATTCGTCTTTCGACGAATCCCCTTCGTTTTCATCCCGCGTTCTGCATTCACTCGGCGAGTGCGGTCATCCGCGCGACCGCTTCGGCGGTCAATTTGCCCGTCCATTGCCGGCGGGCGATCTCCCACTGCTCCGGGTACTGCCCCCACGCCCAGGTCGGCGCGATGCAACCGGTTGCGCGCAGGGTCGCAGCCTGCTGTGCGCACTCACGCTGCCCCGCTGCACCGATGAGGTCGTACCACGGGTCGGCCGGC
>JBJOJU010000135.1:0-2955 GCA_046046485.1 Chloroflexota bacterium
AGCCCCACGGCATGTTTGTTGATTGCCGTGTGTTTGGTGTTGGATACCAGGCTTGAGGTTTGTTTCGGTCATTAAAGCCCCACGGCATGCCGTGGGGCTTTGATATGCCGTGGGGCTTTGATATGCCGTGGGGCTTTGGCATACCGTAATACCATTTACCGGTATGGTCGTACTGGGTTAGTTCGGATGTATTCACGGATACGATTTAGTCTCTCGTTGCTCCGAATAACGTGGATCCACATGCTCGACTGCCAAACAGAACGTTCAAAAAATCCGAAATCTCGATGTGCCCGACGTGTCACTGCAGACTTATACGATCGTAGCGCAGTGACAACTGAGCCCGCAACCGGTTTAGCGTACGCTTCGCTACAGGTACCTTCGTACGATAATGTTGTCCACAAAATGCCATGCACATGATTTGGCATGACTATGAATGCATCGAGTTCGATATTCTCTTGATGCATTGGTATTGCATCCCAACAGTCCCGACATACCTCACCGATCGGACTAAGTACGACTGTTGCATCTTGGATCGAGCCGAGGATATCACTCCGTTCATGCGTACCAATTGTCACAAAAAATGAATTCGGCTGCCGATAATCAAACCCATGGATGCGTTTCCTCGTCATATCTCCCTCCTGACCCATCTACCGTTTGAAGGAGTAAAAAAGGTACGCAGGTTCAAGGGAGAATTACCAAAGCCCCACGGCATGCCGTGGGGCTTTGCATGCAACCAAAAAAACATCTTGACAATAGTGTTTTTGATGTTATTATGATGTCATGAAAACATCACATCTCACCCACCAATTCGCCCACGACCTGCACAGCCTCGCCCAGTTGGGAGGGCCAGAGCTGGTCACCGCCGTCGAGAAACTCGGTGTCCTGATGATCCCGATTGTGCAGCAACGCATGCTCGAGCAGATGGCCAGCTTGGTCGCCGAGTACAACCAAGCGCGCACCAGCACCGAGCTCGAGTTGCGCGTCGGCGTCGACACCATCGTGCTCGTCGCAGAAGCCGCTCCCCCGCCGCCCAGCAATGAATCGATCGGCGACCTCGACGCGCGGTTTGCCCTGCGCCTACCGTCAGACCTTAAGGACCGCATCGATGCGTTGGCGACGGCCGAGGGCATTTCGACCAACAGCTGGGTCGTCCGTACGCTCAACACTGCGACGACTGCGCGCACGCCCTTCCCACCGACCCCACCACAGCCACCCCTGTTTGGCCAGACCCTGCGCGGTCGTGGTCGCAGCTGACGAAAGGAATCAGCCATGCGGTTTTTCAGTCGACTCTTTGACCGCCCCGCAACACCGCCCACCAACCCGGCCGTGGTGTATACCTGCGAAACACCACCCACCATCGAGCTCCACACCGACCACGCAGACGTGCATATGCACACCCATGCTGCCATGCAGATCATGGTGGAGTTTTCAGACGAGTGCTTCGACCAACCGTTGGCGGTCACCAGCGCTGGCTGGGGTTACGACGCAGCGAGCAATACCTTTCGCCTCGACCAACGAGCCATCGAACGCCGCTCGCTGCGGCAGTCGGACCTGACTGTGTTCGTGCCCGAGCAGGCGACGGTCATCCTGCGCAGCGCCGGCGGCGACCTCCACCTGACCGGCCGCTACCAGGCAGCCCACCTCGAGACCGCCGGCGGTGACATCGATACCCGTGACGCCGTCGCGACCTCACTGACCATCGACACTGCCGGCGGTGACGTCGAGGCGACGGCGCACGGAGCAACCCAGATCCGCAGCGCCGGTGGCGACATCGATGTCGACGTGACCGGGCAGGCAACGGTGCAGATCCAGACCGCCGGCGGCGATGTCGACATCGAGATTCATGCTGCCTGCACCATCGAAGCCGTCACCCACGGCGGCGATATCGACGTCCGCATCGACCGCGGCTACGAAACCGACGTCGACGCGACCACCACCATCGGCGATATCAAGAGCGACATCGTCTTCAGCGCGAACGATGGCGATGCCGCCCCGGTCGACGTGTCCCTGCGCCTACGCTCGTACGCCGGCGACATCGACATACGCCAGGGGTAAACCGCACATTGAGAGGGGCACATTGCAATGTGCCCCTCTCAATGTGCGCACGATTTCACAACACAACCACATCCACCCCGTGGTCCCGGAATGCAGCCAGCGCCCGATCAAACGTGACCAATGGCACCCCCGCATGCCGCGCCAGTGCACACAGATAGACATCCATCCACCGCTGTGGGTCGGGGAGCGAGTGGCCGACGAGATCACTCCACGACTCGAACAGGTCCGCTGGCTCACTCAGACTACGCACGCGCGGCGCCCGCACCAGCGATTCGACAATCTGGTGTGCCGTGGTGTTGCTGATCGGCCCGGTGCCGTACGACCGCTGCAGCGTCGGGGTCGTCAGCAGACGCAGCACACTAATCCGCACGCTCTGCGCCAACAAGACCACCGCATGCTCATCCAGCCCCACATAGTACCCACGCGCCCGCGCATGATTGGGGTGCGTGGTGAGGAGCAGTGCGATCCATACATTCGTATCAAACAGCACGGGTCAGCCGCTCTTCTTCGATTTGCTGGAGCGTCTCATTAATCAGCGAGACTGCTTCTGCCTGTGTGTGCTCCATCACTGACGCTGCGATCGTGCCGCGGACAATGGGCAATCCCCACGGCGCGATTTCGACGGCGCCCGCTGCGGCTGGGTCTGTGTGTTTCACCTGCGGCGGGTACAGTCCGTCGGTGAGGTACGCCGCCACCACTTCGCGCACCGTCCGCTGCTCGGTCGCCGCGCGGATTTTGATGGCACGGATGAGTTCTTCGGGTAAATCAATCGTCATTTTCATCGGTCTACCTCCTGGTCGGAGTGTATCAGAAAACAAACAAGGAAGCAAGCAAGCTTGCTTCCTTATAAACCATTCGGCTGTGTTGGAGTGAGGTACTCTCATCTATACGCGCCCCTAC
>JBJOJU010000212.1:0-7346 GCA_046046485.1 Chloroflexota bacterium
CCTTGAGCCCGATGGGTTGGCGGTGCGACAGCAGACTCAAGACGTGCATGTCGGCACCGGCGACGCCCACGCCGAAGAATGCGACGCCTTTTTTGAGTTCTTCGGCGCGGATGCGCTGCGCGGCGCTCTTCCACATCTGGGTGCCGTCGCTGGGTGTGCCATCGGTCACCAGCATGATCCACGGCCGGTAGTAGGGGATGCCCACACTCCGGTAGAGGGCTTTGCGCTCGTGCACCATGTCGAGGGCTTGATTGAGGGCGGCACCCAGGGGGGTATCGCCGGTGGTGACCAGCTCGGGCGCTTTGAATTCGCTGGCAGAGGTGAAGGGCACGGCGATCTGGACCGGCCCGAAGGTGACTACGGCGACTTCGACCCGCGACTGGGCGATTTCGTCGCTGCGCAGCTCGTGTTGGAATGTCTGCAGACCTTCGTTGAGCTGCGCGATTTTTTCACCGGCCATCGACGTCGACGTGTCGAGCACGAGCACGCAGGCGCACCGTGGGTCGGGGTTGGATGTATCGAAATGTAACTCGGGTAGCCCGAAGTCGTTCACCGTCATTGCGAGCCCTCAAGCACTAGCGCTTATCGTAGGAAAAGTCTACCATGTGCCCTATGTCGTGGCAAATAGTGGGACACACGGAGCAGGGGTGTTGCAACAGAAAAGCCCCGGGTCTGCATGGCAGACCCGGGGCACTCCGACCTAGAGGGTGGCTTTGCGGCCCGAAATGCTGAGGTTGTCGTTGTTGGCGATGCGTGCCCGCAGTTGGGTGAGCAGCTCGTCGACTTTTTCCGGGGTGTTGAGTTCGCCGTAGTAGTCGAGGTTTGCTTGCAGCAACGGCGCACGGTTGCAGGCTGCCAGACACTTGACGCGCTGCAGTGTGAACATGCCGTCGGGGGTGGTGCCTTCGCTGCTGATGCCCAGCTTCTGCTCGAGGGTGCCGACGAGTTCTTCGGCGCCGCAGAAGGTGCAGGGGACGTCGTCGCAGACCTGGAGGACCACTTTGCCGACGTTGTCGTCGTAGAGCAGCGTGTAGAAGCCCACGACTTCGAAGACGTCGGTGGGGTTGACGTCGATGATTTCGGCGACTTCACGCACCGCGGCATCGGTCAACTGGCCGTACACATCTTGGGCGATGTAGAGCAGCGACAGGATGGCGCTGCGTTTCTGCGGGTACCGCGCCAAAATGGCGTCGATTTCGGCACCGTGGGTCTGACGGAGTGACATGTGGCATCCTACCTGGTCAGCGGTCTGCACCGCACTAACGATCGACTTCTCCGAGCACGGGATCGAGGGACGCAATCAACGCGACCAGGTCTGCCATCAGCTGGCCTTTGGCCATGTGGGGCAGCGATTGGAGGTTGATGAACGACGGCGCGCGCATGTGCACCCGATACGGCTTGGGTCCGCCGTCGCTGACGATGTACGTCGCCAGTTCGCCGCGGGGGGATTCGATGGCGACCATGGCATCGCCGCGGGGCGGCTTGAATCCTTCGGTCCACAACTTAAAGTGATGGATGAGGGATTCCATGCTGTGGGTGATTTCTTGTTTGGGGGGCGGGGCAACCTTGCGGTCGCTGGTCTGGTATGGCCCAGGGCCCATGTCTTTGAGGCGGGTATAGGCTTGGCTGACGATTTTCACCGATTCGCGCATCTCGGCCATGCGCACCAGGTAACGATCGTAGATGTCGCCGTTGGTGGCCGTCGGGATGGCGAATTTGTAGGTCTCGTAGCCGCTATACGGCATCGCCTTGCGCAGGTCCCACGCCACACCGGTGGCACGCAGGCCAGGGCCGGTCAGGCCGTACTGCAGTGCGGCGGCGCTGTCGATGGGGCCGATGCCCATGGTGCGCTCTTGCCAGATGAGGTTGTTGGTGAGCAGCGATTCGTACTCGTCGATCTTGTCGGGCATGATGTCGAGCAGCGCTTTGACGGCCGGCAAGAAGCCCGCCGGCAGGTCGTGGGCGAGGCCACCGACACGGAAGTAGCTGGTCATCATGCGGGCGCCCGAGACCATTTCGAAGATGTCGAGGATCTGTTCGCGTTCGCGGAAGCCGTACAAGAAGACGCTCATCGCGGCCAAGTCGAGGGCGTGCGTGCCCAACCAGACCAGGTGGCTCGAGATGCGTTGGAGCTCGACCAAGAGTACCCGGGCGGTCTGGACGCGCTCGGGGATCTCGCACTGCACCAGGCTCTCGACCGCCAAAACATAGCTCAGGTTGTTGGACAGTGGTGCGAGGTAGTCGGTGCGATCGGTGAGGACGATGGCTTGCTGGTAGTTCTTCGACTCCATCGTCTTTTCGACGCCGGTGTGGAGAAAGCCCAGGTCCGGTGCGACGTTGGTCACCGTTTCGCCGTCCATCTCGACGACGAGGCGCAGCACACCGTGGGTGCTGGGGTGATGCGGACCCATATTGAGCACCATCGTCTCGGTTTTGCCGGCGAGGGCGGGTTCGGTGATGCTCCGTGGGGAGGGTACCGATAGTGAACGATCAATCGTGGTCATACTTCTCCCCGCCTATTCCTGCGCGAACGGTTTGTGGGCGTTGATTTGGGCTTCGTTGATGCTGAACGCCACTTCTTCGTAGCCGAGCGGCGTGTCTTTGCGCTGCGGGAAGCCGATCCAATCCTCGGGCATCAAGATGCGGTCGAGGCTGGGGTGACCGGTGAAGGTGATCCCGAACATGTCGTACGCTTCGCGCTCTTGATAGTTGGCCGTCTGCCACATCCCCGTCAGCGTGGGGGCAGTGGGGTTGACGGCGTCGAGGCCGACCTTGAGGCAGACGCGGCTGCGATTTTTCATCGACAACAAGTGGTAGACCACCTCGAAGCGCGGGGTGCGGCCCAAATAGTCGACGCCGCAGAGGTTTTCCAGGAAGTTGAAATCGAGGTCGCTCTCGTCGCGGAGGAACGTGCAGACGTCGATGAGCGCGTCGGCACCGATGTAGGCGACGACTTCGCCGCTGCGGTGGGTGTCGAAGCGTTGTATGCGGTCACCGAACTGCTCCTGCAGTCGTGTGGTCAACAGGGTGCTGTCCATGCGAGTCTCTCCTAGACGTGGATCGGCGTGCGATCGCGCAGTGTGCCGTCCAACTTCATGCGCTCGACTTTGGCGTGGAGCTGCACAATACCATCGATGAGGGCTTCGGGGCGGGGCGGGCAGCCGGCGACATAGACGTCGACCGGGATGACTTCGTCGACGCCTTGGACGATGGCGTAGTTGTTGAACACCCCGCCACACGAGGCGCAGTCACCCATGGCGATGACCCACTTGGGCTCGGACATCTGGTCGTAGAGGCGGCGGATGACCGGTGCCATCTTGCGCGAGACGCGACCGGCGACGATGATGAGGTCGGCCTGCCGGGGTGAGGCACGGTTGATTTCCATCCCGAAGCGCGACAGGTCGTAGTTCGCACCCTGCGCGCCCATCATTTCGATGGCGCAGCAGGCCAGACCGAACAAGAGCGGCCACATCGCATTGGTGCGGCCCCAGTTGACAACGGTTTCGAGCGAGGTGGTCACCACGCCCATATCACCGGCTTTGGTCTCTAGTCCCATGTGAGCGCTCCCTTTTTCCAGATATACACCAGGCCGACCAACAGCACCAGCACGAAGCTCCCCATCTCGAAGAGACCGGGGATGCCCAGATTGCGATAGACCAGTGCGTAGGGGAAGAAGAAGATTACTTCGACGTCGAACAAGATGAAGATCATGGCGACGAGGTTGAATTTGATGGGGAAGCGCGCCATCGCGTCGCCGATGGGCTCCATACCGGATTCGTACGGGGCGAGTTTGCGCACCGTGGGCTTCTGCGGGCCGAGTACACGCGACACAGAGAGCACGAAGACCGCAATGAATACGGCAATGCCGAACATTGCCAATAACGGTACGTAGGCAGCAAGCATGGTCTTGTCCTCAAAACGGTCATGGAAAGAGAGTTTTGCCTCGGGTCATTATATGCGCTTTGGTGTCGGTGTCAAACCGCAGTATAGCGGGCTGCAGGCGAAAGAACAGGCTGTGCTATAATGGCGGACAATTCCGCGGCCTTGTGGCGCACCGCCACGCTGAAACCCACCGAAGAGGCTCCTCGATGACCACGCCGACACAGTACCGCGCCGCACAGGGCGAAAAAATCAGCATCCAGAACGGCACGCTGCATGTGCCCAACAACCCGGTCATCCCGTTTGTGATCGGAGACGGCACGGGCCCAGATATTTGGCACGCCAGCGTGCGTATTTTCGACGCTGCCATCGCCAAGGCGTACAAGGGTCAACGCAAAATCGAATGGCTCGAGGTCCTTGCCGGTGAAAAGGCCTTCAACGAGACGGGGAACTGGCTGCCTGACGCCACCGTCGAAGCCTTCAATCACTACCTTGTGGGAATCAAAGGCCCGTTGACCACCCCGATCGGCAAGGGCATGCGCAGCCTGAACGTGGCGTTGCGCCAGATGCTCGATTTGTATGTCTGTCTGCGCCCGGTGCGCTGGTTCACGGGCGTGCCTTCGCCGGTGAAGAGCCCCGAGAAGGTGGACATGGTGATTTTCCGCGAGAACACCGAAGACATCTACGCCGGTATCGAGTACGTCGGCGGCACCCCCGAAGCCCAGAAGTTGCTCGATTTCATCCGTGACAACTTCCCCAAAGACTTCGCCAAGATCCGCTTCGGCACCAGCGAAAAGACGGCAGAGTTCAACAAGGCCATCGGCATCGACAACAGTCAGGTCGAAGTCGGTATCGGTATCAAGCCGGTCAGCCGCACCGGCAGCGAGCGCCTGATCCGCTCGGCGATCGAGTACGCGCTGCACCACAAGCGCAAGAATGTGACGTTGGTGCACAAGGGCAACATCATGAAATTCACCGAAGGCGGCTTCTTGGATTGGGGCTACGCCCTGGCCGAGCGCGAATTCGGCGACAAGGTCTATACCTGGGCCCAGTGGGAGCGCACCAAGGCAGTCAAGGGCGAAGCCGAGGCCAACGCAGAGCAGAAGGCTGCCCTGGCGAGCGGCAAGCTGTTGGTGAAAGACGCGATCGCCGACATCACGTTGCAGCAGGTGTTGACGCGCCCCGAAGACTTCGACGTCATTGCGACGCTGAACCTCAACGGCGACTATCTGTCGGACGCACTGGCAGCACAGGTGGGCGGTATCGGTATCGCCCCGGGCGGCAACATCAACTATGTCAGCGGCCATGCGATTTTCGAAGCGACGCACGGCACCGCACCCAAGTACGCCAACCAGGACAAGGTCAACCCGTGTTCGGTGGTGTTGAGCGGCGACATGATGCTGCGCCACATGGGCTGGCACGAGGCTGCCGATATGATTATCAGCGCCATCGAAACCACCATCGGCACCAAGGTCGTCACCTACGACTTCGCCCGCTTGATGGACGGTGCTACCGAGGTGAAGACGTCGGCCTTCGCCGACGCAGTCATCGCCAACATGAAGTAAGTCTTGGGAGAAATGGGCCGGGGTGCAGCATGCGCTGCACCCCGGCTTTTTTACATCATGCTACTAGCTACTTGATGGGGTCGCTGCCCAGGGCGATGCGGTGGTCACCCGGTTCGCTGTTGATCATGAAGGTCGCGGTCGAGGTGAAGTATTGGCGCATGACGGCATCGACCGCGGGGTCGAAGCCCACTTCGTCCATTGCCGAGAGCATGCACTGCAGCCAGGCATCGGCTTCGGCGCGGCCGATGACGAATGGACCGTGGCGCATGCGTAGGCGCGGGTGACCGCGTTGTTCGATATAGCGGGCCGGCCCGCCGAAATACTGGGTGATAAAGAGGAACTGGTATTCTTTACCCTCGGCCAGGTCGGCAGGGAACATCGGCCGCAGGATGGGGGTGGCTTCGACGTTGCGGTAGAAAATATCGACGAGCTTGCGGAACGGCGCATCGCCTCCTGCTGCTTCGTAGACCGTCCGTGTGGTCATCTCAGAGAGCTCCTACGGGGTTGCGCCGGTTCGCGCTGGCGGTGAGTGTGCCCAGGCGGTGGACGATATTCCACTCGGGTGCCTTCGAAAAGAGCACGTCGTCGGCATACGCTTGGAACACATACTGACTGTCGCCGATTTTGATGGGGCTGCTGGGGCCGAGCGGGGTGCCCAATGCCCATTGGCGCGACAAAAAATGGATGGCTTGGTCGGGGGCATAGGTCAGCTTCATAGCGCGGTAGGTCTCGGCGAGCAGGGTGTCGCGCAGGGTGACTGCCCAGCTGTCGATCATGCCGCCGAGATCGCTGACGAGCGCCATCTTCTTCCAATCGACCTTGGTCGGGTCGTCGCCTCGCACATAGACGGTGTTGCCGGCGAAGATCTGGTAGACGTACATGACGCCGCCGATTTCGCGCATGGCAGCGGGTGCCAGCGGTGGGCCGATGAAGCGATTGGCGAACATGAAGAGGTGGAAGGGGTTGTCGGGGCGGAAGCTGGTGCCCCCCGCGCGCAACGTTTCGTCGAGCAGAAAGCGTTCGAAGGTCTTTTCGGCGGGGATGTTGTCGCCGATGGTCTGCCACATGCTGGCCGGTCTGCTCCACCCCGGGACTTCCATGTACAGGGTGTCCTGGGCGAACGGCAGGATGGTGTAGGTGCGGGTGTTGTAGGTCGCGTTGCTGGCTTTCGCGACGGGCAGGCCGATGCGTTGTTCGAGGGCGGCGCGGTTAAAGGGCTCGTATTGGCTGTAGTCGTTGCCCCGCAGGAGCCAGGCTTGCTGGATCATCTGGCGTTGCAGCGATTGGATTTCGGGGGTCGGGGTGCCCACGGCGTTGGGTTTCATGGCGGGCAGGGAAGGGTTTTTGCGCAACCAGGTCTCGATTTCGGGGATGACCCAGTCGAGGGTGACGGCTTTGCCCGGGCACGTTTTCGTGCTGTAGTCGCGGTGGAAGCCGATGAGTTGGTCGGGTTTCATCCCCAACCGCAGCGCGAGACCGCCGATGATCGCCGAGGCGTTTTCCCAGACGGCGCCGGAGGGACGATTGACGTCGTAGTCACCGACCATCTCGAGCCCGAGGGTGTACCAGCCCTTGGTGAAGTTGCCGTTGCCCTGGCCGGCGTGGACACCCAGCTCGCGCATGGGGGTAAAGAGCCAGATGCCGTCGGGTGCAGCGAAAAAGTGCGGGGCGGCGGTCCAGCCCATCGTCGCGAAGTAGCGCTGCATGCCCTGCATGCTGGTCAGGCCTTGCCACTGTGCCACGGTCGGCCGCCAGGTGTGATGGACGATGACCTTGGCGGGCATGACAGGGCCGAATTGGTACGAGGCGATGTACCCCAACCACTCGGGGATGGTGAGTTTGCGGCCGATCATCGGGGGGGTCCCGGTGGGTCCGAAATCGGGTATCATGGTGCGCTCCCGT
>JBJOJU010000257.1:0-5539 GCA_046046485.1 Chloroflexota bacterium
GCGCCGCCGTTTCGGTGCGCTGGTGCCGCCCGATGACCAGCATACCTGTGTGCGACAGCACGAAAAAAACACCACCCGCGCTGCGGGTGGTGTTGATCGTTGGCGGTGACAGCGGTGGGCGACGCCCACCGCTTTTCTCTCGAACAGCAGCGTCAACGGCGGATTTCATCCCCTGGATCAACGGCAGCGGGGAGCCATCCAGCGTCCACACCAGCGTGCACCGCGTGGCGTTGCTGTCCGCACAGATGGAAGCGCTGAACCAGGCTGGGCTGCATTCCAGGTGGCGTGAGCACACCACCGGCGCTGCCGTTTTGGTGCGCCAGTGCGTTCTCCTACTCAGCCTGCAGAGGAGCGACAGCACGACGACAACCCCACCCGTGCTGCGGGTGGGGTTGTCCGTTGGCGGTGACAGCGGTGGGCGATGCACACCGCTTTTCTCTGGAACCGGCTGACTAATCGCCGAACTGGATACCCTGGGCCAACGGCAGCTGGCTCCCCCAGTTGATGGTGTTGGTCTGACGGCGCATGTAGGCGCGCCAGGCGTCGCTGCCGCTCTCGCGGCCGCCGCCGGTCTCTTTTTCGCCACCGAAGGCCCCGCCGATCTCGGCGCCGCTGGTGCCGATGTTGACATTGGCGATACCGCAGTCGCTGCCGCCGTGCGACAAGAAGCGCTCGGCTTCGCGCATGCTATCGGTGAAGATCGCCGAGCTGAGGCCTTGCTTGACGTCGTTGTGCATGGCGATTGCCTCGTCGAGCGATGCATACGACATGACATAGAGAATCGGCGCAAAGGTCTCTTCGCAGACGACGTCGATCTGCTTCGTCATGCGCACGATGGTGGGCTGGACGTAGTTGGCGCCGATGTCGGTTCGGTGCTGCCCGCCCACCAACACCGTCCCACCGCCGGCGACTGCACGCTCGATGGCTGCCATCATCGCCGAAACCGCCCCGGCCGTCGCCAACGGGCCGACCAAGGTGCCGGCGTCGAGTGGGTTGCCGATGGGCACGCTGGCGTAGGCTTTGACCAGGCGCTGGCAGAGGGCATCGACGACGCTCTCGTGAACAATCAGTCGGCGCGTGGTCGTACAGCGCTGGCCGGCAGTACCGACGGCACCGAACAACACCGCTCGGACGACCATGTCGAGGTCGGCGTTAGGTGTCACGATGATCGCATTATTGCCACCCAGCTCCAAGATGGTCTTGCCGAAGCGGCCAGCGACCGTCGTGGCGACCTTGCGGCCAGTCTTGGTGCTGCCGGTGAACGAGACCAAGGGCAAACGCTCGTCTTCGGCCATCGCCTGACCGACGACGGCGCCGGAGCCGGCAGCCAGCGTGAACAAGCCGCTCACGCCGTGGTCGGCCATCACGCGATTACACAGGTGTTGGACGGCGACGGCCGTCAACGGCACCAGTTCCGACGGCTTCCAGATGTTGGTGTCGCCACAGACTGCCGCGATGGCTGCGTTCCAGCTCCAGACCGCGACGGGGAAGTTGAAGGCACTGATGATGCCGATCGGGCCCAGCGGGTGCCACTGCTCGTACATGCGGTGCTGCGGCCGCTCGCTGTGCATGGTCAGGCCGTAGAGCTGGCGCGACAACCCCACTGCGAAATCGCAGATGTCGATCATCTCTTGGACTTCGCCGAGACCCTCGGGACGAATCTTGCCCATTTCGAGCGACACCAGCTCGCCCAGCGGTTCTTTATATTCACGCAACAGGTTGCCCAGATCACGGATGATGTCGCCGCGCTTCGGTGCCGGTACGTGCCGCCACGTCAAAAACGACGTCTGAGCAGCCTGCACCGTGCGCTCGTAACTCGCTCTATCTGCCATCTGGACCTGTGCGATGGCCGCACCGGTCGCCGGGTCATAGCTGGTCAGCCATTCGCCTGTCGATTCGATCCATTCCGGGCCGGTACAGGTACCGAGGTTCCGCTCTTGGATGCTGAGTTTGGCCAACAAGGCCGGGATTCGGGTGGTCATCGTCACTCCTTTGTCCGCACCACACGGTGCCACTGTGGGTATTGTACATGCGCACACGGGCTTTTGTCAGCACTTCAGGCACCTTCGTGGAGCTGGAACGACTCGACGGCTGCGACGATATCGGCGTAGATTTTGCCCTGGCCTTTGCCCGTCGACGGTCGCCAATTGTCGGCGACCCGGCGGATATAGCGCCCGAACAGCGTCCGCACATACGGACTCAAAATCACCAGATCGTACTGCGGGATGACGCGTTCGATGCGCTCGGCGTCACGGTCCCAATTGGAGCGCCAACCGATGAGCTCCCAGGTTATCGCGATGTGCGGGTGGGTGGTACGCAGTTTTTCGTTGATCTGATCTTTGAAACTCTGCTGCGTTTCGTTCCCTCCGATGTAGAGCACTTTACAGGGTCGCGGCTTGTGCACGACGTGCGGGCGCACTAACAGGTCGTGGTAGGCGCCGGCATTGCTATTGGGGAATGTCGCCAGCAGACCGAGGGTGGCACGTGCCTGGGCAAACGCCTGCTGCCCGAGATAGATGTTGAGCAGTTGTTCGATGAGGGTGACGGCGTCGTCGGGTTTGCCCGCCAGAAAGAGCAACTGGATGCGCGTCTGCAGGGTTTCGACCTCGCCCCAGACCCGCAGCACCGTGTCGTAGGCGGCCACGATGAGCTGATCGATCTGGGCGGCGTGCTCGCTGTAGGTCTCGCCGTGGTATTCGAGCAGGTTCAGTACGTATTCGATGGTCGCCGCGACCCCGCCGTCGATGGCATAGTGCCAGGCACGAACATAGTGCTCGAACTTTTCGGCGCGCGGTAGAGTGACAAAACGCCGCCCAAAGAAGTAGCGCTCCCAGATGTCACGCGGTTGCTCCATCACCTCGTTGATCTGGCACAGATCGTAGATGTCGACGTCGCGATAGCTGAACAAGTGCAGCATCACGCTGTGTGCAGCCTGCCGGTCGACGCGGGCGATGTTGCGGTAGATGGCGAGCCAGTGTTTGAGTGGGAAGAAAATCTGCGAGGTGAATACCTGCTGCAGGTCCTCGCTGAGCGAGGGGATATCGCCCAGTTCGATATGCTGCGACCAAGTCCGGACCCGCAGAAAGACCGCCCAGTCGTACAAACCACGATTCTGGTACGCCTCGAGCTGGCGCTCCATCCCGCTTTTCGCATCGGTGAAAAGCACAAACGCCTGCTCGTAGAGCCCGTCGGCGAGGGCGATGAGCCCCAACACGAATTGCGCATTGGTGTACTCGCCGTAGGGCATGGTCAGCGCTTCTTCGAAATAGGCCTGCTGGCTTTTCAGAGCACTGGCGATGACGCGGAAGTCGTGTTGCTCCGCCGGCACGATCGAATCGAGCGACGGGAACCCGGCTGCCGATAAGCCGATGTCGGCGTGACACTGGGCGACCTCAGTGAACCCGGAGACCTCTCGCGCAGCGTGAAACATGTCGATTGCGCTGCTGTATTGCTTCTTGCGCCGCAGCAGCTGACCGCGTTTGCGCAGACAGCGTGCATAGAAATCACCGTGCAGCTGTGAAACACCGCAGTTGTGGATCAACGCCTGCAAGATACTGTCGGCGTAGGTCTGGTGCTCGCCGTTGCGCACCAACCGTGCGGCCACGGTATAGACCGCGTGCGGGATGCTGTCGGGGTGCGCGGCGGCTGCCATCTGGGGCAACGGGCAGTGTTGCAGCAGCCGGGCGAGGGCATCGTACTCGCCACGGCTGTCGAAGGCGGGCACGAGTACATACAAGAGCGTCACATCCGCCGACGGCAAGGTGACCAGGACTTTGTCCCACAATTTTTGATTCGCCTGGATGCTCTCTACCGCGTATTCGCTGTTACTGCGGTGGGCACCCAAGATATAGCCCAGAAACGCCCACGCCTGTGCTTCCTGTGACTGGTTTTTCGACGGGCTGAAGCGGGCGCCGCTCAATGCGGCGTAGTAGCCTGCGTGGTAGTGGTACGTCACGTTGTCGCCGTTCAGGCTCAACAATTCACGCAGAGCTGCAGCCATGTCGTCGCTCGTGAGCGCGCCGACCACCCCCGCGACGCAGTCATGAATCGCATGCTGCAGCAAGCGATCGAACGGGCTGAAATGCGTTGGTTGACTGCCCAACTTGGTGGGCGGTTCGGGGAGTTTGGGCGGAAGCGGGATCTCACGTCGTGGCTTGGTCGGTTTCGCCGCCGGCGTCTGGTCGGGTGTCCGTGCGGGCGGCAGCACGACGGGGTCCGGGTTCACATCCGGTGCTGCGGGGAGCTCGGCGGTATCGGCGGTTTTTTGTGCAGCTGACCAGGCGAGGTGCGCTGCCCAGATCGCCTCGTAGCGGTCGTCCTCGAACGCCTCGGCACGCCCCGGGCATTCGGAGAACAGCGTGAACATGCACATCGCCGCGAGGGGCGGTGGGGCAGCTGCCTGCAGGTGTTCGACGACGCGCAGATACCACTCTTTGGGGTACTGATTCGACGAGAGATCAGGCTGACCGTCGTTGCCCAACAGACGCAGATCTTCGATGAGTTGCGTCGAATGGGCTTTCAGGTAGCCGTGGCAGATATCGTGAATGATGCCGTTGCTCCCCTGGGCGAGGTGCAACAGCCGCTCGATGCGCCAGTCGAGCGGCCGGGTTTTCAACGACGCCGGGCGAAAGCTCAAGCGGCGGGCAAGGTGTTCGTCGAATCGATGGATTTTGGTATTTTTATCGATGAATTCTTTGCGGTGATAGAGCTGTTCGACCATCACCGTGTGCAACCGGGGATCGATCGTCTCCCAGAATATTTTCATGGCGTGGGGCGAACGGGCTATCTGCGCGAGGCGTTCGGTGATCATCGCTTGTCCTTTTCTGGGGGGCCCCCGTTGTATAGATCGAAAGAGGGGCTCCCTACCGACGAGTATACCCGCCGGTAGGGCGAAAGATTTGGTGTTTTCCGACGAAAGACGTCACACGGGGCGTTGAAACAGCTGCTTCGCCCCGTGTATGAAAATCCCGCCGTCTGCACCGACCGTCAAGAAATTGACGCCGCGATCGGCAAATTGTTGCAGTGCAGCGGCAGATGGCCCGATGATCCCGACCCCGGCGCCAGCGTGCTGCGCACTCGTGATGATCTGATCGATGGCGACGGTCATCTCCGGGCTCGCCATTGCGACGCCCAACGACTGGCTCAGGTCGGACGTCCCGATGAAGACCACATCGGCGCCGGGGACCGCACAGATTTCGTCGCGTGCGGCTAACCCAGCTGCCGTTTCAATCTGGAGTACTACCGTGACCTGGCGATTCATCCGGCTCGGGTAGTCGAGCTGCGCTTCAGGCGGCGGCGGGTAGGCAGCCGCCATGGCACGTTGCGACAACAAAAACGACTGGGTAAGCGTATGGAGGCCACGCGTCCCCTCGGGTGGGTACTTGCTCCATTCGATGGCTTGGCGTGCCTGGGCGGCAGACTCGATCATGGGGATCATGACCCCATCTGCACCGGTTTCGAGTGCCTGCTGCACCGCCCCGCGCGACAGATCCCGGACCCGGACCACGGCAGCAATCCCGTACGCGTGGGCAGTCATGAC
>JBJOJU010000391.1:0-10930 GCA_046046485.1 Chloroflexota bacterium
TTTGCTGGTACTGCTGCGCCAGCGCCGGTTTGCGTATGGAATGGTGGCGGTCCTGCTGGCGTTCACCGGCTATTTTGCTTTTTTCACGTATCTGCGCCCCTTCCTCGAAGGGGTCACACAGGCAGATGTTGGGCAGTTTTCAATCGTGGTGCTCGGATCAGGGCTGGCCAGTGTCGTCGGCGCCATGCTTGCGGTGCGGGTGTTGGGGCGTGATCTCGGCCGTGCGCTGATAGCGATGCCCGCGTTGGTGTTCGCGGCGACGGTGGGGGTGATGTTTTTTGGTACGTCGTTGTGGGTGGTGGCAGCACTAGTCGCCGTGATCGGGTGGGCGTTCAGCATCATTCCGGTCGGGTGGACGACGTGGGTGACTCAGGTGGTGCCCACCCAGGCCGAAGCGGGTGGTGGCGGGTTCGTGGCGACGACCCAGCTGGCGATTACCATTGGGGCTGCGCTGGGTGGTGCGGCACTCGACGGGTATGGTCCGATGGGGGCGGTCGTCCTCGGGGCGATGTTTCTCGGCGCAGCGTTGCCGGTGACATATTTGGCGATGCGCGCACCTGCCGGCGCGGCGTGACGTCCTGATGAAAAGCGCCCACCGGCTCTGCCGGTGGGCGCTTTTCTCATACTGCTGCTGCCTATGCGCGGGGAGTAATGACGAAGCGGAACGCGTATTCGCGGGCGTTGAGCAGATACTCGGGTAGCGTGTCGACGAACAACCCGGTGCCCAGGCCGCGCATGCCGTGGTCGAGGTTGAGATAGACCACGTCGTCGGCCTGCAACGCGATGACGTCGGCCGCCTGTTCGAGGGCGGCGGTGCTGTGGTGGAGGGCGTTGAACTCGAAGGGTGCGTCGGCGTGGATGTCGTAGCCGCGCCCGCTGGCATCGGTCAGCCGGAGCCACTGCGCATCGACCTTGTGTCCGTGCTCCTGGGGCATGATGTAGGGCGTGTACTGCTGGGCCACGGTGCTCTCATAGCGGCCGATGAGGGTGCTCGCTTTGCGGTCGCTGTAGTTTTCGTGCGGGCCGCGGCCGTACCAGGTCAGGTTGGTGAACGGCGCTGCCAGCACGAGTTGCACCCCGATCCGGGGCAGATCGACGATGTCGGCTGCGCAGGTGACCTGGGTGGCGATCGCCAGGCTGCCGGCGGCGTCGATGGTGTACGTGTGGGTGGCGCGGATGTCGTCCCACTGCTGGCGACCGGTGAGGGCCTCGGTCACGCTGATGCTGTGGTTGTCGTGGGTGACCGACTCGATGCGGCGGCTGAGTTGCGTCAACCCGAGGTGCTGCCAGAGCGGGTAGCCGCGCAGAAAGACGCGCGCCATCATCTCTTGCAGCTTGTCGTTGTCGGTCGGTGCGCGCCAGACGTCGAGTGCCGGTCCGGAGACGATGCCGCCTGCGTGGCCGTAGGCCTGCAGCGCACCGGTCTGGCGATCGAAGTGGGCTGTCTGGCCGCCGTTGCGCAGCACGAGCGTGTCGTCGATGACGCTGACCGTCGCAGTGCTGGGTGCCGCCGACGGTGCAACCGGTTGCGCGCGGCAGATCGTGACCTGGTCCCAGGCGACCACATGCCCGGCGGGCGCCCACAGCGTATCGGTGAGCTGGACGAAGCGGACATTGAGGAACGTGTCGCCGCGGGGCGTGACGGTGCTGACCAGCGCGATGTCGGCGTGCTGCTGGGCGGGGATGTGGGGTACCACACCGGTGCCCGATTCGACCACCTCGCCGTCGATGACCAGGTCCCAATGCAGCGCCAGGTC
This sequence comes from Chloroflexota bacterium, assembly GCA_046046485.1. Lineage (GTDB taxonomy): Bacteria > Chloroflexota > Chloroflexia > Chloroflexales > Roseiflexaceae > UBA965. Next base: position 1,758 of record JBJOJU010000391.1, read on the forward strand.
GTCGAGGCTGGTGTAGAAGCGCCGGTTTTCGATGCGATAGTTGCCCGGTTGAGTGCTGCGGGTCACGCCGGCGGGGCGGGCCAGGTACATGAACTCACGCATGCCCGGGTGCGGGGTGCGGTCGGGCCAGACCATGCCGTCGGCGACGAAATTGCCGTCGTTGGGGAAGTCGCCCTGGCCGCCGCCGTAGACCCAATACCAGCGTCCGTCGTCGGCCTGGGTGCGGATGCCGTGGTCGAGCCACTCCCAGATGAACCCGCCCTGCAGGCCGTGGTAGCGCTCGAACGCGGCATAGTAATCCGACAACGAGCCGCTACTGTTGCCCATGGCGTGGGCGTATTCGCACAGAATCAGCGGGCGGTGGTCGGGGATGGTGGTCACGTATTCGACGATGTCTGCGATGGTGGCATACATCGGACAGATCAGGTCGGTGACACGTTCGCCGCGCTTCCAGCGTTGTTCGACGTTCATGAAGCCGATCGAGTTGTCGTTGAAAAACGGACTCAGCGCACCCTCGTAGTGCAGCGGTCGACTCGGGTCGACATGACGGATCCACGCAGCAACGGCTTCGTGGTTCGCCCCGTGCCCGCTCTCGTTGCCCAGCGACCAGATGATGACTGAAGGGTGGTTTTTGTCGCGCTGGATGGCGTTGCGTACGCGTTCAGCGTAGGCCGCCGCCACCCGGGTGTCGTCGGATATCTGCAGTACCGCGTGGTGCTCGAGGTTCGTTTCGCCCACCAACATGATGCCGTACTCGTCGCAGAGGTCATACCAATACGGGTTGTTCGGGTAGTGTGACGTGCGCACCGCATTGATATTGTGGGCTTTCATCGTGCGGATATCTAGCTCCATCAATGCCCGGGGGACTGCTTTGCCGTGCTCGTCGCTGTGCTCGTGGTAATTCACCCCGTGGATCATCACGGCCACCCCGTTGATGAGCAACTCGCGGTCGCGGATGACGACCGTGCGGAACCCGACACGGGTCGCCGTCGCGACGCGGCCGTGGGGGCCGTCGTACTGCACAACCAAAGTGTAGAGGTTGGGTGTTTCGCAGCTCCAGAGTGCCGGATTGCTGATGGTCAGAGCCATGCGTACGGTGGTCGTATCACTCACCACGGGTCCCATCGGGTAGCCGATGGTCTCGCCGGGCACGACGCTCTCGCTGGTCGCGACGATCTGGCCGGTGCTGTTGAGCAGCGTCGCCTGCAGCGTGCCACTGGGTTGGCCGCCGCGCCGGGAGCGGATGGTGGTGTGCACGCGCATCGTCCCCGTGCCGTGGTCGTCGCTCAACTCAGGGGTCGTCGCGATGTCGTGGATATACGTCTGCGGCGTCGCATACAGGCAGACATCGCGATGGATGCCGGCCTGCCACCAGTGGTCTTGGTCTTCGAGCCAGCTGGCGTCGGAATAGCGCGGGTTGACGCAGGTCAGGATGTGTGTCATGCCCGGTGTGACCGTGTCGGTGATGTCGTATTCGGCCGGAGTCCGACTGTCTTTGTTCATGCCCACAAACGCGTCGTCGATGTAGACAAACAGCGCGCCCTCACAGCCGGCGAAGTGCAGCACGATGCGCTGATCGCCCCATTCGGCCGGCACGCGGAACTCGGTGCGGTAGACCCCGGTCGCAATCGCTTTGGGGATGTGCGGAAAAGTCTCGGGGAAGGGCATCTGGATATTGGTGTAGTGCGGCTTACTGAAGCCTTCGCCGCTCCAGGCTGACTGCCGGTACTGCATCGTCCAGTTGCCGGGGACGGTGATGTTGTCCCACGATGCTGCCAGCAATGCCGCCGGCGTCACCTCGAGCGGGGTGTCGAAGCGGGTGAACTGCCACTGCCCGTTGAGCGATTTGACCAACGGCGTCGCTTCGGCGATACGCCGATGGGCGCTGTTTGCATCAGCGAAAGGCCAGAGGGTGGCACGGGCGGGCAGTTTGTGCAGACTGGGGAGCTCCGGCATTTCCCACACCGGAGTGCGGTCGATCACGAGAAAAGGGAGTGGGCTGCGCAGGTCCATCCGGGGGCTCCTCTTTTTTACAGGTGAAACGGAAAACGTTGCTGTTATAGTACCGTACAATAGGTCGTTTTCACTGATGCCAGGAGCCGACATGCCCGCGTTCACGCCCTTTCTCCTCGAAGAATATCAGTCGCTGTACGAGCGCACCGTCGAATACAACCTGGCCGACAGCAGCGTCAAATGTGTCAACACTCGCGAATGGTTGACGCCAGACGACATCGAAACCTATCTCGACACCGGCTTGTTCTACCCCGAGGTCAACGGCACGACGGCGCTGCGCGATGCCATCGCCGCGCTCTACCCAGGTGCCGACCGCGACAACGTGCTGGTCACGGTCGGGGCGGCCGAAGCAAATAGTCTGGTCTGCCAGACGCTCCTGCAGGCCGGCGACGAGGTCGTCGTCATGACGCCCGGCTACCGTCAGATCTGGGGGACTGCCCATAACATGGGCTGTAACGTGCGCGAACTGCCTCTCGACCCGGAGCGCGGCTGGCGGATCGATGCGAGCAGTCTGGCGACCCTCATCACGCCGGGCACGCGCTTGGTGGCGGTGGTCAACCCCAATAACCCCACCGGCAGCATCATGACCTCGGCCGAGATGCAGGCTGTCGTCGACGCGTGTGCCCGGGTGGGTGCCTGGCTGCACGTCGACGAGGTCTACACCGGCACCGAATACCCCGGTGTGCCCGACACGCGCTCGTTCTGGGGGATGTACGACCGCTTGATTCTGTCGAATTCGTTGTCGAAAGCCTACGGCCTCGCCGGGCTGCGCATCGGCTGGGCGGTGAGCAATCACGAGACGGTGACCGAACTCTGGCGGCGCCACGAATACGCCACCATCGCCGCGGCTGCCCCGTCGATGACCCTGGCGACGATTGCATTGCAACCCGCCAAACGGGCACAGTTGTTTGCCCGCCAGCGCAGCATCAGCCAAGACGGGGTTGCCGTGATGCGCACATGGATCGCCGGCGAAACACGGCGGTTTTCGGTGCAGCCGGCCCAGGCGACCAGCATCGCCTTTGTGCGCATGCACTTTGACATGACTTCGTATGATTTCGCCGAAGCCGTACGCACCCGTGGCAATGTGTTGATCGCCCCCGGCAGCACGCTGGGTGCCGAGCATCACCTGCGCATCACGGTGGGGTACCCCGAAGACGTCATCCGCACCAGTCTGCAGCGGGTGTCGGCCGTCGCAGATGCACTGGGTATGTGAAGTTGGTTTTTCTGCAACAGAATACGACAAAACGATGAGCACGAGTCAGATATTCTTGGTGATTTCGACGTTCTTGGCCTGCGGCGTCGAAATGGTCGAAGCGCTGACCATTGTGCTTGCGACCGGCATTACCCGCGGTTGGCGTTCGACGCTACTGGGCACGCTGACGGCGCTGGTGGCATTGACCGTTATCGTCGCGGTATTCGGTCCAGCGATGGCGCAGGTACCCATCGCGACGATGCAGATCATCGTCGGCTCGTTGATGCTCGTCTTCGGGTTGCAGTGGCTGCGCAAGGCGATGTTGCGTTCTGCAGGGCGTAAAGCGCTGCACGACGAAGACAAAATCTTCGTGGCAGAGCAGCAAACCGCGCGCGAACAACCAATCGACGCTCGACAGCCCGTCGATTGGTACGGGTTCACCCTGACCTTCAAGGGGGTGTTCCTCGAAGGGCTCGAAGTGGCGTTTATCGTGGTCACTTTCGGCACTGCCCAGCAGCGGATCGACCTCGCTGCCTACGGTGCGCTGGCAGCACTGGCGATCGTCGTAGTGGCCGGCTTGGTCTTGCACAAGCCGTTGAGCCGCGTTCCCGAGAATTCGCTCAAGTACGTGGTCGGCTTGTTGCTGACCAGCTTCGGGACCTATTGGACCGCCGAAGGGCTCGGGGTCGAGTGGCCTGGGGGCGACATCGCGTTGTTGGTGATCTTGGTGGTCTATGGGATGGTGTCGGCGTACATTGTCCAGCGCATGCGAGCAGTCGATTCGGGCTTTGTGTTGCGGTTCATCGAGCGTTTTGTGCGTTTTTGGTACGAGTTCATCATCGGCGACGATTGGCGCAACGCCGCTGCGACTGGTGTGGCGGTGGTGTTGACCATCGGGGCGCTTGCATACGGCGTTGCGGCGTTTTGGATTTTCCCCGTCGTCGTCATCGTCTATTTGGTCTCGCTGTTGCGGACGACCTGACGACGTCGCCGAAAATCCGTGGTTCGGACGCGCCGGTTGCACGCACGCGACCGGCGTTTTTCGCTGCAGAGTACCACCCGTCGGTACAACAACGATGTTAGCGGACCGGCTGCCGAGCCGCATGGAGCGCGCGGCAGGGAGTCAGGAAAACAATTTCTGTCCGGCGAAGAGCGATTCGGTGTGTCGACGCTCGGTGGCGGAAGGCCCAATGCCGTCGCAAAACGCCAGATTTACCTGCAGCACGGCAGGGTCAGCTGCCCCCGTCACGGTGACGGCGATGCCCGGATGGGTCAGGCTGTAGCGCATGGCGGGTTCGACTAAGCCGTTCGGCCCCGGTGTCCGCAGGTGTGCGATGTGCGCGGTCCGGCGGGCGACCTCGGCGAGCAGCGCTGTGTCGGGTTGGAGAAACGGCGCCGGTCTGTCGGTCAGGACGCCCATGCCCAGCGGGCTGCCGTTGAGAATCGCCACATCGTGGCGTTGGGCAGCCGGCAGCAGGGTATCGATGAGGGTCGTGTCGATGAGCATGTAACGGCAATAGACGAGGGTGGTGTCGATGAGGCCACTCTCGATATAGGGCAGGAGCGTGGCGATATCCCGACCGTTGACGCCGATGGCGCGCACGAGCCCGGCTTGCTTCAGATCGAGGAAGGCACGCAGACATCCCTCCATCGCGACATCGAAGCTGGTCGCTTCTGCTTCGTGGAGTTGGATGAGGTCGATGTAATCGGTCTGCAGCCGTGCCAGGCTGTCGTGGACGGATTGGATGGTGGTGGGGTAGTCGTACGGGGTGCCCCGCATGACGGCCTTGGTGGCCAAAACGACGTCGTGGCGGTGTGGTCGCAGCGCAGCACCCATCCGCCGTTCGCTTTCACCGCGGCCGTATTGCGCAGCGGTGTCGAAGAACGTGACACCGGCGTCGATGGCAGTGGCAATCGTCGCCGCGGCTTGGGCGGGTGCTATTGCGCCGAACTCATCCCCCAGGGCAGCCCCGCCCAAGCCGAGGGTCGATACCTGCCAGCCGGTACGACCGAGCCGTGTGTACTGCATCAGTGTGCCTCGTCGCTCTGGCGGGGCGTGATGATGAGATCGTCTGCCGCGGCGTTTTGCCACGGAGTGGTGTAGCTGGGCGTATTGTGGTACCGGGCGACGCGGAAGGTGCAGACCGCCCCGCAGAGCGGTGCCAAGACGACCCCGTACCAACGCGTCTGGAGCGGTTCGCTCGACGACACCCGCCCGTCTGCATCTGTGATGGTGACGCCGACGAACTGGTGTTCGCCGAACATCCCCGCCTGCACGACAACCTCGCGTAACTCGGTCGGATCGCTGTTGACGAGGGTCAACGTCACATGGGTCTGCCCGATCTCGCTCACCAACGCCGCCACGCCGGGTGGGAGTCCCGGGCGTTGGCGCGCACCGTCGTAGTAGCGCACTTGACCGAATTGCAGCCCGCCGTGCGAGATATGCATCGGCGCGCCGAGAGTGGTCTGCACCAGACCTTCGACCAGTACGGGCGTGAGTTCTTGCCAGGCGTGGATGGGGTCGACGTCCATGTCGATGTTGAGCCCGGATCGGTCTAGCCCGCTGATATCGTGCCAGCGCGCCGGATCGGCGATGGGGAGCTGCATTTTGGCGAGCTGATTACCGACCAAGTCGAGGTTCGCCTGCAAAATGCGACTCGGATACTCGGGATTGCGGCCTTGGATGTACTCGAACCACGGGAGTGTGTTGCTGATGTAGTGTTTGCCCGTGCCGATGCGGATGACGTTCCAATCCTCGGTGCGTGGGATGCGCGTGATGCGTGCCAGGTCTTCGTCTGCCAGCGACGCGAGCCACAGATAGATCGGGTACTTTTGCATCGCTGGGCGGTAGTCGTCCCAACCCGCGTCGAAGTGCCGATTGGGGACGTGCCACATGCCGTTGATTTCCCGTCCCAATGCCCAATTCGCATCGAGCTGTTGGCGTGCCAGCGACAGCCAGCGCTCGTCGCCGGTGAGCAGGAGTGCGTTCATGCAGGCGTTGGTGATGGGTTCGATGATGGTCAAAAATCCGTGTGGCCAGCGCCAGCCGTAGTAGCCGCCCCACCATTTGCCGTCCAGATACTGGCCGATGACGTCGTCGAGACCCACGTTGTCTGGGATAATCCCGCCGTTGCGGGCGGCGCGTTCTTCCCAGGCGGCCAGGTAGTCGAGCACCCACTGTCTGCGTGTGTCGTCGTTGTTGTATAAAAATCCATGCGTCACCAGCCCGGTCGCATTGAGATTGAGGGGGACATCGCCGCGGTTCATGCGGGCGTTCATTTTTGCGATGACATCGGCATAGACGGCGTCGTCGGTCCACTGGCAGCGTCGTGTTTCGAAAACGGTGTCGACGACGTCTTCGAATGGCGCGAGGTAGTGATCGAGGACGACCCGGTGTGTCATCCAGTCTTCCGCGGTGGCGTGGAAGCGCGGCCCGTGACTGCCGGTCAACGGCGAGCGGATCAGCCGTTTGGTGCGGTCATAATTGGGCGCACGGGGGTCGTCGCCGGTGTAGAGCGCGGCAAAACGTTTTGCTCGCTGCTGGTCTTTTCTTTGATTTGGATGCGCTAAACCGAGGAAGTAGAAAAACAAATTTCCTTCGCCGTGGTGCATCCAATCGTAATACTTGGTGTACTCGCGGTCGATTTGGCCGTACTCGGTCCACTGCCAGGTGATACCGTCCCAGATCCGGCGCGCTTCGTCGTATAGGTGGTCGGAACCTCCCAGCACATACAGCAACGCGAGCTGCATGAAGCCTTCGTACGGATCATCTGCACCGTCCATCCCCGGCCAGTGGCTGCGCCAGCGTAGTGTGCCGTCGGGCAGGACATAGCGGTCGATGTACTGCACTGCGGCGTCTTCGAGTGTGGCGAAGAGATGGCGCTGCTGGATGGCCCAGAGGGGCAGCGGCATGCGCATCGAGACATGGGTGGTAGGGTATCGCATCGGTCACTCCATTGTGTGTATGCGAGCATCGTCGTGGAAATAGCTCCACAGGCATGGGAGGATACGCCACAACTGTTCATCGGCGCTGGTGTCGCTCCAGGGCTCGAAGTGTGGTTGCATGACTGGCTGCCAATCGGCGGGGGTGTGCTGCGTGGGTAATGTCGGCGTGGGGCGCGGGGACTGGGTGGTTGCGGGTAACTCTTGGTAGGAAAAAAGTGTGCGGTCGTGGGCACCGATGATATAGCGCTGGTTGAAGCTCTGCGGCTGTTCGGCTTGGCGTTGATAGTGATAAAAAACATACCGGCTATAGGTCTCCGGCACCAGCCGCGCCAGTGACCCGATGCGGTGGGTGATGGTCTGCCCGGGGACCCGCCACGTCGTACCGTCGGTCGGGCTGCCGTCGTGGAACACATCCAACAACGGGTGTGCCAGCGTCGACCCGGTGGACGTCGCGATCGGGACGCAGTAGGGTGCCAAAAACGTCGAAGCAAAACGTGCACTGGCATCGCGATCGTCCGCCTCGAGGTAGCCATACAGCCAATCCACGTGTTGGTAGATGCTGATGGTGCGGCTGGTCTGTGCCAGTGCGTGTGCAGGGAACTGCGCCAGCGACGCAATTCCCTCCGCGGCGATGCGGGCGTTCCCACTGGGCGAGAGCAGGCTGCACCAGAGTTGACGCTGCGTCATCGTCTACAACCGATGGGTGATTTGCCCGCGATAGACGGTCGCGACCGCGCGACCCTTTAATTTGTTGCCCAACAGCGGTGTATTGTGGTTTTTCGAGTAGAGGGTGGAGTGATCAACGGTCCAGACATGGTCGAGGTCGACGACGGCGATATCCGCCCGGGCGCCGACGCGCAGGGCAGTGGTGCCGCGACCGAGCAGTTTGGCTGGGGCGTCGGTCATCCGATAGAGGACGTCTTCGAGGGTCATGCGCCCGCGGTTGACGAGCATCAGCATGAGCGACAGGGCCGTTTCACTGCCGATGAGGCCGGCCATGGCGGTGCGGTACTCGACTTCTTTGTCGACGGGGCTGTGCGGGGCGTGGTCGGTCGCGACGAAGTCGAGCGTCCCGTCGATGAGCCCGCCTAAAACGGCTTCGGCATCGGCTTCGCTGCGCAGCGGCGGACTGACCCGGGTCGAGGTGTCGTAGGGCGGGCGCAAGACCGGGTTGAGCGACAGGCCGGGGATATTTTCGGCACGGGCGGCTTCGTCCATCCACCCCAGCACCCAGCGGTCGCTGAGCAGCAGGTGGTGGGGCGACGCCTCGCCGGTGACGTTGACCCCGCGGGCTTTGGCAGCGCGGATCAGGGCGACCCCGCCGGCCGTCGACACGTGGCAGACATGCAGGCGGCTGCCGGTGAGCTCACACAGGGCGATGTCGCGGGCGATGCCCACCTCTTCGGCGGCCGACGGGTACCCCGGCAGCCCGAGTCGATTGCTGACGGTGCCTTCGTGCATCCCCCAGCCTTTGCTCAAGACCATGTCTTCGCAGTGCCCGAAATACGGCACGCCCAGCATCTTGATGTATTCGAAAACGTTGCGCATGACGGCCGGGTCGCTGACGGGCGTGCCGTCGTCCGAAAACCCGATTGCCCCGGCAGCGAGGAGTTCGCGCATCGGGCTGAGTTCTTTGCCGGCGCGGCCGACCGTCGCCGCTGCGATAGGGAGGACTTCGGCGGTATTGGCAGCCGCAGCGGCGCGTTTGATGTGCTCGATGACGGCGACGCTGTCGGCCGCAGGGCGGGTATTAGGCATACAGGCGACCACGGTGAAGCCGCCAGCAGCGGCGGCACGGGTGCCGGTCGCGATGGTTTCTTTGTGCTCTTCGCCCGGCTCACGCAGATGGACATGCAAGTCGATCAAGCCGGGGCTGATATAGTTGCCGGTCGCGTCGATGACATCGGTGCCCGGGGCACTGCGCACACCGGCATCGGCGGGCAGTTCGCCCTGGTATCGGGCGACGACGACCCCGTTTTCGATGAGCAGGCTGCCGAGCTCGCACTGCCGGGTATCCGGGTCG
>JBJOJU010000395.1:0-8865 GCA_046046485.1 Chloroflexota bacterium
AATCGGTCTGAGTGTGCAGCTGATGGCCGTGGTCATCGGGGTTTCGTTGGGCGCCGCAGCCGGCTTCCTGGGCGGTTGGGTCGACACGGTCGTCATGGGTATCATCGAGGTCTTCACCGCGATTCCGCAGCTGCTGTTTGCCCTGTTCTTGCTCGCACTCTGGGGCGGTGGGCTACTGAATATCATTATCGCGCTCGGTATCATCAGCTGGATCGAAATGTGTCGTCTGACACGTGCCCAAATCTTGTCACTCCGCGAAAAGGAGTACATCGAATCGGCACGCGCTGTGGGCGTCACCAACTTCAACATCGCAGTGAAGCACTTGTTGCCGAATGCGTTGTCGCCGTTGATTATTTCGTTCACGTTGGGTATCCCGTCGACGATGTTCGCCGAGGCCGGGTTGAGCTTCTTGGGTATCGGTATCAACGACCCGATTCCCAGCTGGGGCAAAATGGCCGGCCAGTCGTTCGGCAACATCGAAATCTACTGGCACCTCGGGTTGTTTCCGACGTTGATGATCGCCTTGACGATGTTGAGCTTTTCGTTTGTGGGCGATGGGCTGCGTGACGCGCTGGACCCACGCCTCCGGAAGTAGGCCTCGGCAATGAGCCCCTCGTGCGACGCACGAGGGGCTTTTTCTGTGACTCCCTGCAGTGGTGGTATGGGTATGGTTTCGAAAGAGAACACACAATTCTTGCTTATCCGTAATTAACGGGATGGAACATTCCCACACTCGCATGCTACACTAACGCATATCCCACGGTGTTATGTTAAAATATCTCATTCCCCGGTAAATTCGGTCAATCTCTGGTGTGGGCGGTCCACACCGGATTGATATACGACAGAGTGGAGACACAATGTCGCGGACAAATTCTTTCGTAAGGAGTTCACAGATGACCCGAACGCACAAAGGTGCACGTTGGGCCCTGGCACTCGTGATCGCAATGCTGGTAACGGCATGTGGCGGTTCCACGACTGCTGAGCCGACGGCTGCCCCGGCCGAAGAGGCCACTGCGATCCCGACTGCCGCATCGGTTATTGATGCAACCGCAGTCCCCGCAGAGCCGACTGCTGTCCCGAGTGGCGCAGGCGAAGAGTTGCCCAACGGCAAGGTATTGCCGGACGATGCAGCTCCGGTTGCCGACCAGATCTACCGCGTGTACTTCGACAGCACGCTGTCGTTCACGACGGTTGACTTCTTGGTCAGCGTCTACGAAGAGGGTGGCGCTGTCACCAACATCCACAGCGAGCCGTTGATTCGCTTGGACAACAACTTCATGCCCCAGCCGGCCGCCGCGTTGTCGTGGTCGTCGAATGCTGACGGTACGGAGTGGACCTTCAACCTCGACCCGAACTTGAAGTGGAGCGATGACACCCCGGTGACCGCCGCCGACTATGTCACGACCTTCCAGTATGCAGCGAACAAAGACCACGCTTGGGACTTCGCTTGGTTCTTCCAGGCACCGGGCGAAATCAAGAATTGGTCGAAAGTCAATGCAGGCGAAGTTCCGGACGACCAGTTGGGCGTGGTGGCAAAAGACGAGCACACCTTGGTCTTCACCACCGAAACCCCGGCTCCGTTCTTCCCGGCTAAGGCTCTCTACAGCACCCCGCTGCAGAAGGCTGCATTCGAGAAGTATGGCCCGAACTACAACAACGATCCCAAGACCTCCGTGTCGTGTGGACCGTTCATGTTGAAGGAATGGACCAAGGGTGAGAAGCTGGTGTGGGTCGCCAACGACAAGTACACCGGCACCAACAAGCCGTTCATCCGCGAGATCCACAGCATCGCCGCCAAGCCGGAGACCTTCTTCGCCGGCTACCGCGCAGGTGAAGTGGACAGCGTCAGCGGTGAGTTCCTCGACCAGGCCGCTGTGGACATCATCCAGGCAGACCCGGACTTGAAGGCTCAGGTCAAGGTCAACGCCAATGACTTCCGCACCGACTACCTGTTCTTCGACAACCAGACCGAGCCGTTCAACAACGTCAAGGTCCGTCAGGCCTTCTCGCACGTGATCGACCGCGACGGTTTGATCTCGGGCGCCGTCGGCACGACGCAGGCAATTCCGGCCTACTCCTTCTTGATGCCGGGCTTCCACTCGGAAAACTCGAAGGGTCTCTCGGGCATCCAGAACTACGACATCGAAGCCGCCAAGGCTTTGTTGGCTGAAGCTGGCTACCCGGAAGGCAAGGGCTTCCCGAAGATCACCTTGTGGCTGCGCAACGAAAACCAGGCACGTCAGGCTGCTGCACAGGCTATCGCCGACAGCATCAAGACCAACCTGGGCATCGAAGTCGAAGTTTCCAACAAAGAACAGAAAGTGTTCATGGAAGCTTTGAACGCCAAGCCGACCCAGGTCCAGTTCGGTATGGTTTCGTACGGTATCGACTTCTTCGATGCCTCGAACATGCTGGGTGTGTTCCACACCGGCGGCCGTCACAACTGGAACAACGCAGAATACGACAAGTTGGTTGACGAGGCTTCGGCTTCGAATGACCAGACCGGTCGTATCGCTCAGTTCCAGGAAGCTGAAAAGATCCTGGTCAGCGACGTCGGCGGCATCTTCCTCTGGCACCGCATCAACTCGGGCTTGTTGAAGCCCTACGTCGGTGGCGACCAGCTCGAGCCGAACAAGGCTGGCTTCTCGGGCATCCAGTGGCCGGGTATGTCGGCATACAGCACCGTGCCGGGTTCGATGTACATCAAGAACAACGTCAGCGAATACCGCAAGTAATCGCCGTTGTTGGTCGGCAGAGGCGTCGCAATGCGACGCCTCTGCTTTTTTGTGCGACAAATACAGTACAATAGCGGCACCACACTGACAGGGGTCGCGATGCATATCACACTCGTCCGGCACGGCGAAACAGACTACAACGCGGTTGGCCGCTACCAGGGACACGCCCAAATTGCCCTCAATGAACTCGGGCACGCACAAGCTGCCCGTGTCTGTGCGCGGCTGTCACAGCGCCCGGTGACCGCGATCTACAGCAGTGATCTGGTGCGCTGTATCGAGACCATCGACGGGCTGGTCGCTGCTTCTGGCTTACCCTTGACGTTGGTCCCGGGGTTGCGCGAAATCGACGTCGGACTGTGGGAACACCTGACGATTCCCGAAATCGCTGCCGCCTATCCCGGCAACTACGCTGCCTACAGACAGCAACCCGGCGCGACTGTCCACGTCGGGGGCGAATCGTACGTCCAACTCCAGCAACGTGCCGTCGCCGCCGTGCAGCGCATCATCGCCGCCCACGACCCCGACGCACATCTCGTCGTCTGTAGCCACGGCGGCACGATCCGCTCGATCGTCTGCTGGCTGCTCGACCTCGATGTGAATCACTACAACAAAATGTGGATCGATAACTGTGCCATCACCCGGCTGCGGGTCGCCGACGGCCATATCCGCCTCCTGACCCTCAACGACACAGCCCATCACGATGTCGTGCTCCCACACCGAGCACCGACCGGCACGGGGAGCGCAGTATGAACGTGGTGTTGATTCGTCACGGCGAGACCTCGTACAACGCAACGGGATTGATGTATGGTCATGCAGACGTCGGTCTCAACGACCGAGGTCGTGCACAGGCGGCTGCGACCGGCGCACGGCTGCGCACACACCCCGTAACTGCCTTGTATGCCAGTGATTTGTCGCGGGCCGTGCACACTGCACAGGCGGTCGCCGGCCATCATGGCCTACCCGTCCACCGAGAGGTAGGACTGCGCGAGCAGCACGTCGGCGATTGGGAACACCTCACGATTCCGCAGGTCGTCGAACGCTTCCCCACCGACTACCATGCGTACATGGCCGACCCTGCCCATACCCCCTACACCAACGGCGAATCGTTCGCCATGCTCCAGAGCCGAGCGCTGCGCGCATACGACGCCATCATTGCCCGACACGGCGACGGCGATACGATCTACCTCGTCTGTCATGGCGGGACCATCAACGCACTGGTGTGCGGGATTCTCGGGCTCGATATCCGCGAGCATCAGAAACTATGGGTCGAAAACTGCTCACTGACGACGTTCCGCAGACAGGGCGGCATCATGCGGATGATGGGTTTCAACGATGTGACCCACCTCGCAACGAACGAGGCGCTGTCGTGAGTACCCTGCAGTTTGACTATAACCAACTGGGGTACAACGCCGATGTCGTGGTCATCGGGGCAGGTCTGTCGGGGCTCGTCGCGACCCGCCGCCTCGCCGCCGAAGGGGTCAACGTCCTCGCCCTCGAGGCCAAGGAGCGCGTCGGCGGTCGGCTGGCGACGGCGACGTTCAACGGGGAGACCTATGAGTACGGTGCGCAGTGGATCCATCCCGAGGCTGCGGCGTTGCGCGGGCTGATCCACGAACTCGGGATCCCCCTGACGACACAATATCACGACGGCACGAGCCGGCTCAGCGTGCGCAAGACGCAGCTGGCATACGGTGCCCGCGACCCGTGGTTGGCGCCACACGTCGCTCTCGATTACCGGCGCGTTGTCGGTCGGCTCGATCAGCTCGCGCGCAGACTGGCGGCGACGACGGACGCCGGGGTGGCGCAGGCGCGGATGGTCGATACACAGTCGTTTGCTATGTGGTTGGGCCAACAGTGCCGCAGCCGGACGGCGATTGCCGTGTTTGAGGTGCTGACGCGGGTACATTTCCACGCCGAACCAACCGAAATTTCGTTGTTCTACGTCGTCGACCAAGTCGCTGCCCACGGTGGTGCACGCAGGTTGTTCCGTTTGCGCCCTGCTTGGGGCCAAGAGCGCGTCGCGGGCGGGAGCGGGCGGATCGCCGAGCGGTTGGTGCAGCAACTCCGCGCACAGGTCGTCACCGATGCTCCTATTTTGGCGATCCGCCAAGACGAGGCGAGTGTGACTGCCTATTCGCGTGGAACCGCCTACCGTGCACGCTACGCGATCGTGACCACCCCCCCGGTCGTGTCGCAGCAGATCTACTTCGAACCGCACCTGCCCGCTGCCCGCGATGCGCTCCAACAGCGATTGCCCATGGGGCGCGCGCTGCGGATGATCGTCTTCTACGACTATCCGTTTTGGCGTGAAAACGGTTTATCGGGGCATTTTCTCGACGAACACGGACCGGCGAGCGAGGGGCACGACGTTTCGCCTGCAGGTGGAAACGAAGGTGCGCTGTCGCTGCTCATCGCGGGCGAAGCTGCCCACCACTGGGGCATGCAGCCACGCAACGAGCGCCTCCAAGCGGTGATTGCCCAGCTCCAACGACACTTTGGGGCCGAGGCGTTGGCATACCGTGGGATGATCGAACGCGATTGGAACGGCGAACGCTGGCATCGGGGCTCGAATGGGTTCCTGATGCCGGGTGGGGCGACCTATATCCACAATATTGCCACCCCGATCGGGCGTGTCCATTGGGCAGGTGCCGAAACCGCGACCCACTGGACCAACACCCTCGAAGGTGCGATCGAATCCGGGGAGCGGGCCGCCGCAGAGGTGATGGCCGAGCTCGCAGCGGCGGGGCTGCTGGCGCGCTGATGTCGAGAGACTGCGCGACCGCGGCGCGTTTGCACGAATCGGCAAGTTCCATTACACTAGGGCCGGTATTTCTGTGGACATACAGCGCCGCTGAGTCCTGCACCGACGCAGCAGCCGCGTTTCCGTGTGGTACACACGCACAATACGTTGTCTACTGAGTAGAGGAGATGTACATGTCGAAGAAGTGGGTATACCTCTTTACCGAGGGTAACGCCACCATGCGCGAGCTGTTGGGTGGTAAGGGCGCTGGCATGGGCGAAATGACCCGCACGGGCGTGCCGGTTCCTCCGGGCTTCACCATCACGACCGAAGCCTGTAACGCATACTACGACAACGGCAAAAAAATGCCGGAAGGGCTGTGGGACCAGGCACGCGAGGCGTTGAAGGACGTCGAAGCGAAGTCGGGCAAGAAGTTCGGCGATGCCAACAACCCGCTCCTCGTCTCGGTGCGCTCGGGTGCCCGTGAATCAATGCCGGGCATGATGGACACCGTGTTGAACCTGGGTCTCAACGCCCAGACGCTCGAAGGGTTGGCCAAGCAGACCGGCAACGCACGCTTCGCAGCCGATGCCTACCGCCGCTTCGTGCAGCTATTCGGCAAGATTGTGTTGGGCGTCGACGGCGAAAAGCTCGAGCACGTGATGAACCACGCCAAGGGCAAGAACCGCGCCGACACCGACTTGACCGCCGAAGAACTGACCACGATCACGGCCGAGTTCAAGAAGCTGATCAAAGAAGACACCGGCAACGACTTCCCCGAAGATCCCAACAAGCAGTTGGAAATGGCTATCATGGCTGTGTTCAACTCGTGGATGGGTCGCCGTGCCATCGACTATCGCCGCATCGAAAAGATCCCCGACAACATCGGCACCGGCGTGAACGTGCAGGCGATGGTGTTCGGCAACATGGGTGACGACAGCGCCACCGGTGTGGCTTTCACCCGCAACCCGGCCACCGGCGAAAACGAAATGTTCGGCGAGTACCTGGTCAATGCACAGGGCGAAGACGTGGTCGCTGGTATCCGCACCCCGAAGCCCATTGCGCAGATGGCCAAGGAATTGCCCACCTCGCACAAAGAGTTCTTGGCGATCGCTGCCAAGCTCGAAGCACACTACAAAGACGTCCAGGACGTCGAATTCACCATCGAGCGCGGCAAGCTCTGGATGTTGCAGACCCGCAACGGCAAGCGCACCGGCATGGCCGCTGTGCGTATTGCAGTCGACCTGGTCGAAGAAGGCGTCATCGACAAGAAGACGGCGCTGAACCGGGTCAAGCCGGAAATGCTCAACCAGTTCTTGTTCCCCATCGTCGATGGCAAGGCAGCAGCCAACAGCGAGACGTTGGCGAGCGGTCTGGCAGCCGGCCCTGGCGCAGCCAGCGGCAAGGTCTGCTTCGACCCGGATCGGGCTGCTGAATGGGCTGAAAAGGGCGAGACCGTGATTTTGGTCCGTACCGAAACTGCCCCAGAAGACTTCCACGGCATGGTCGCGTCGGCCGCGATTTTGACGGCTCGTGGTGGGTTGACGAGCCACGCCGCCGTGGTCGCACGCCAGATGGGTAAGTGCTGCGTCTGTGGCTGTGGCGACATCGATATCGACTACAAAAAGGGCATCTTCACCGCCGGCGACGTCGTGGTCAAAGAGGGTGATTTCATCACCGTCGATGGTCACAGCGGCACCGTGTACAACGGGCAGATCCCGACCAGCGAATCAGAAGTCATCCAGGTCATCCGTGGCACGCTCAAAGCCGAAGATTCGAAGCTTTACGGCTACTTCTCGAAGTTCTTGAGCTGGTCGGACGAGGTGCGCACCATGGGTGTCCGTGCCAACGCCGACACCCCCACCGACGCCCGCGTCGCCCGCATGTTCGGTGCACAGGGTATCGGTCTGTGCCGCACCGAACACATGTTCTTCGAAGGCGACCGCATCGATGCCATTCGGCAGATGATCGTCGCATCGACGGTCGAAGAGCGCCGTGCAGCCTTGGCCAAGGTCGAGCCTCTGCAGCAGGCCGACTTCGAGGGTCTGTTCACCGAGATGGACGGCTACCCGGTCACCATCCGGACGCTTGACCCGCCGTTGCACGAGTTCTTGCCCCACGGCGACAGCGAAATCGAAGCCTTGGCCAAGAAGATGGGCATTTCGTATGCCGTCCTCAAGGGCAAGATCGACGGGATGCACGAGTCGAACCCGATGCTGGGCTTCCGTGGCTGCCGCTTGGGTATCGAATACCCGGAAATCACCGAAATGCAGGCCCGGGCTATCTTCCGCGCGGTCGTCGCCGTCAAGAAGCGTGGCATCACGGTGTTGCCGGAAGTGATGATCCCGTTGGTCGGTGACGTCAGCGAACTGCGCATCCAGAAGGCCTTGGTGGTGCGTGTCGCCGAAGAAGTCAAGAAAGAAAGCGGCGTCGACTTCGAGTACATGGTCGGTACCATGATCGAATTGCCCCGCGCTGCCTTGACCGCCGACAAGATCGCCGCCGAAGCCGAGTTCTTCTCGTTCGGCACCAACGACCTGACTCAGACGACGTTCGGCATGAGCCGTGACGACGCTGGCAAGTTCTTGCCCAAGTACGTCGATCAGAAATTGTTGGTGGAAGACCCCTTCCAGGTCCTCGACCAAGAAGGTGTCGGCCAGCTCGTGCGCATGGGCGTCGAGCGCGGGCGGTCGACCCGTGCCGGCATGAAGACCGGTATCTGTGGCGAGCACGGTGGCGAACCAGCCAGCGTCAAGTTCTGCCACAACACGGGGCTGAATTATGTCTCGTGCAGCCCGTACCGCGTCGTGATTGCCCGTTTGGCCGCTGCGCAAGCAGTGCTCGAAGCCAAAAAGTAGTCGCTCCGTTCCCCCGCCCCCGAGTCAGTGACTCGGGGGCGGTTTCTATTCGGGAACGTTTTTTCAACAGCGCAGCGAATCGGCGAACAATCAAGATAAGCGGTGTTGATCGAGCGATCACAAATGCTCAGATGAGGGATATGAAAAAGTGTTTCAATCGCGGGAGTCGTTGTGCGCGTCTGAGCACTCGTAGAGCGAATGTCGGAGCAGGCCGGCGACGTGCGCAGGTCTTTGTCTGACCGGTGCGACGCACGCTGCCCGAGTACGAACAGTCGACCGAGCAACGACGCCAACCGAGCGACACTCCGCTGCCGCCTCAGAGGGTGACTACCCCGATGGACCTGACCATTACCAACATACGGCTTTTTGAAGATAGGGATGAGCGAAACTGCCACGCCGAGGCGCCTGCCACGCACCCTCGACGCCCCATCGCAACGAAGCGCCTATCGGACACGAAGAACCCGACTGATCCGCTGCGACGTCGTTGACGCGTTACCCGCGGAACACGCCGCGCACCCGCACCATACCTATG
>JBJOJU010000417.1:0-6861 GCA_046046485.1 Chloroflexota bacterium
CTCGTGCCCTTCACGGGGGTAGCGCACGAATTCGACCGTGCGCCCCAGCCGGCGCAGCATCGTGTACAACTGCTCTGCTTCGCCGATAGGTACGCGGTAATCCTGCTCGCTGTGCAAAATCAACAAGGGCACCGTCATCCGCTCGACGGATGCAATCGGTGACAGCTCCCACAACCGCTGCGGGTCACGCCACGGCGTCATCCCATACGAGTATTCGATGAGCTCGTAGGCGTCGCTCATGCTGTGCTGCGTGAGCAGGTTGTAGACCCCACGCACCGATACCGCTGCGGCGAAGCGGGTGCTGTGCCCGATCAGCCAGGTCGTCATGAAGCCGCCATACGAACCGCCGGTCACCCCGATCCGTGCCGGATCCACCGCTGCACCGCTGGCGATGACGGCGTCGATCCCCGCTTCGAAATCGGGTTGGTCGGCGTGCCCCCAATTCGCCCGTGTGGCAGCCTGGAACGCCGCCCCGTAGCCCTGCGACCCACGCGGATTGCAGAAGAACACATAGTTCCCCGCGGCTGCCGTCGCCTGCCACTCGAGCCACATCGAGCGCGTCCCTGGGCTCCACATCGCGTGTGGCCCACCGTGGATGTGCAGTACCAGCCCCGTTTTCGCGCCGTCGTGCTGGGGCGGCGGCACCAGCCACCCCTGGATCCGCTGCCCGTCCGGCGCGGTGTACCAGAGCTCGGTATAGGGCTGTGTGATACGGTCGCTGTCGCGGTCAGCCGGCCACGGGCTCGCCAGCCCTGCACCCTGCGCGGTGGTCACCCACAGCTCACACGGCGACGACGGCCCGCCGCAGACATCGGCGACACTGCCGTCGGCAGCAATCGCAAAACTGTCGACCACCGTCCCCGCCGGGATCTCACGCAGGGCCAGCGCCATTGTCGGAGCGCTGCCCACCGCGACCGTGTCGATCCACCCGCGCCCGTGCCATTCGGCGACGTACGCCAGGCCGGTGCTGTCGGGCAGCCACGACCACGCGCCGATCGTGGTGTCATTGGTCTCGAGCACCCGCCACTGCGCGTCGCTCACCGCCCGCACCAGCAAGACCGGTGCACCGTAGAACGGCGTACTCGTGCGCTGCGCGATCGCGGCGATCCATCTCCCATCGGGTGAAGTCACCGGGTCGGCGACCGACCAGACGCTGTCGGGCACCACGGTGACCGCGTGCGTCGGACTCTGCAGATCGATCTGGAGCAGCACGCTGCCCACGAAGTAATCCGTCCCGGCGGGGTCAGCCTTGGCCGCCGCATAGAGGGTGCGACCATCGGCGCTCCAACTGGGCGAGCGGTAGTCCCGCTCGTCGTGGGTCACCCGCACCAGCGAGGCAGCCCCGGCTGCGACGGTCACCACAGACAAGTGGCCGCGTTTTTCGTCGATGTAGTCGGTCCCCGTGCGGAAGGGCAACTCGCCGATGA
Organism: Chloroflexota bacterium; assembly: GCA_046046485.1. GTDB lineage: Bacteria > Chloroflexota > Chloroflexia > Chloroflexales > Roseiflexaceae > UBA965. The sequence continues at coordinate 1,428 of JBJOJU010000417.1, forward strand.
CCCGCGGGTCGACGTGTTGCTTGGCCGCCTGCGCGACCCGCGCCGCAGCCTGCTCGCGTTCGAGGGGCGTGGCGTCGGGCATCGGTGGCACCACGTTGACCAGGTCGAAGGGTGAGGCGGCACTCACACAGACAATCTGCGACCCGTCAGGGCTCCAGACAAAATCACTGAACCCGGTGGGCGTGCTCGCCAACAGGGCTGCCTCGCCACCGTCGGTGTCCATCAGATAGAGCTGCATGCCGTCGCCGCCCCGGTTCGACAAGAAGGCCAGTGCGCTGCCGTCCGGGCTCCAGCGTGGGGTCCGGTCGACGCCGGTCCCTGCGCTGTAGCGCTTGTGGGCACCGGCCGCGCTGCGGAGCCACAAGACCCGTTTGGTGGTGTTTTTCGCCTTATCAGGGGTCGCCCGCACATACACCAGGGCACCGGTACGTGGGTGAAAGGCCGGCTGTTCGATGGTTTCGATCCGATAAACATCGGCAGGACTCCAGCGTTGCGGGGTCGTCGTCATGTCGCGCTCCTTTTTTCTATAGAAAAGCCGGAGCGTCGCGTACGCCCCGGCTGGGTCAGACCATCGTTCACCGTCGTCGCTAGCGCGTCGGTGTGCCGGTCGCCCATGCAGCACTGTCGTAGCGCTCCGCCTTGGCGCGGATCGCCTTCAGCTGGGCATCGGCCACCACTCGCTCGCCGCGGTAGTGCTGGATGTCGTTGTGGATGTCGTAGCTGTAGCGCTGGATGACCCAGCTCCCCGCTGCACCCTGGCGCAATATGTCGTAGTGCCAGACCTGCATGTATGCGTCGTACGACGCTTCGACCAGCCAGACCAAGTCGCTGGCATGAAATACTGTGGCGAGACGGCGCAACCCGTCGGTACGCGCGGCTTCTGGGGTACGGACTGGCAAGGTGGTCATCGAACGCCCTCCTACAAACGAGCACGCATGAATGTGCCTTATTATACTCGCAAACCGCGCCGGTGACCAACACACACCACCATGCCCAAACGCCAACCGATGCACTATACTAGACGCATAGACAGGAGTCTCGTATGCGCGTCACGTTACTGGGCACAGGCACTTCCACGGGGATCCCCATGATCGGCTGTTCGTGCACCGTCTGTCGCTCCGGCGACCCGCGTGACAAACGCCTGCGCACCTCGGCCCTCATCGAAACCCCGGATGGCAACATTCTCATCGATGCTGGCCCCGACATGCGACACCAGCTCCTGTCGCACCGGGTCATGTCGCTCAACGCCGTCTTGCTCACCCACGAACACCAAGACCATATCGGCGGCATCGACGACCTGCGCCCGCTCAACTATCGGATGGACACGCCCATGCCTGTCTATGGGCGCGAGCGCACCATCAGCGCCGTCAAAAAACGCTACTACTACGCCTTCGACAACAACAACGGCGGCTCTTCGCGCCCCAATCTGACCCTCCACGAACTCAAAGCCTGGCAGTCGTTGACCCTGGCCGGTTTGCCGATTACCGTGCTACCGATCCAACACGGGCCATTGCCTATTTTCGGCTTCCGCATCGGCAATTTCGCCTATATCACCGACGCGAGTGTCATCGACGACGACGTCATACGTGCGCTGAGCGGGGTCCACACCCTCGTCATCAACGCCCTGCGCGACGACCCACACCCGATGCACCTGACCTTCGACCAGGCGCAGGCCTACGTCGAGCGCATCGGTCCAGGCCGTGCATATTATGTCCATCTCACCCACGACATCCTGCACGCTGATCTGCTCGCGCGCCTGCCCAGCCACATCCAACCCGGGTTCGACGGGCTGATGCTCGAGGTACCGGTATGAACATCGCGGTCGACGCGCGGCTCAACGCCTACCGCACCGGCGGCATCCCGCAGTACACCCAACAGCTCATCGACGCCTGGGTGGCCGACCCAGCGCTGCCGCCGCTGACCATCTATCAGAGCCGCAGACAACGCACCCCGTTGACGACCCACGCCCGCCACCGCACCCTCTACACCCCGCCTCATCACTGGGCCGAAGCGGCGACCCTGCCCCTCGAGATCGCCCTCGACCGCCCCGATGTCGTCCTCTTCCCCGATGTCATCGCCCCCCACGTGCGGCCGTTCCGCGCCGTGGTCACCATCCACGACCTGGCGTTCCTGCTCTACCCCGAGATTCTCGACGCCGCGGCAACGAGGTTCTACGGTCGCATCGTCGAAAGTACCGCTGCCGCCGACGCCGTCATCGCCGTCTCGCACGCCACCAAAGCCGACATCGTGCGCCTGCTGGGGGTCGACCCGGCGCGCATCCACGTCATCCACGAGGCAGCCGCTCCCTTCGCCGTCCCGGCGCAGACGCGTACCCCCACCCGGGTCGTCAACGGCACCACCCTACAAGCCGGCTCGTTTCTGCTCTTTGTCAGTACCATCGAACCCCGCAAAAACCTGCCCCTGCTGTTGGCGGCCCTGCGCATCTGCCGCGAACGCCACCCCGACCGCGGCTATCACCTCGTCGCCGCCGGTGCCCGTGGCTGGCGTGACGCGCCCATCGTCGCTGCCATCGGCGAATACGGCCTCAGCGACGCCGTCACTCTCACCGGTGCAGTCGACACCGCCGACCTGCACTGGCTCTACACGCATTGCCGGCTGTACTGCAACCCGTCGCGCTACGAGGGGTTTGGGTTACCGCTGCTCGAGGCCCTCGCCTGCGCAGCACCCGCCTTGGCCAGCGACTGCTCGAGCCTGCCCGAAGTGGGCGGCGACGCTGCTCGCTACCTGCCCGTCGACGACCCGGGCGCCTGGGCCGATGCCATCGATGCCCTCTGGGTGGACGATGCCGCCCGTGCTGCCATGGCGGCTGCCGGCCCACGCCAGGCTGCCCTGTTTTCGTGGCAACGTGCCGCCCATGCCACCCATGCCCTGTTGGCCGCGACGGCGCACAGGTGTGCGCAGTCATGATGCTGCTCTCGCAGGCGTGTCGTCGCCTGCGCCGATCTGCCCCGACGACCCACGTGACTGCAATCCACTGCGCACACGTGTGCGCATGCACAAGGAGTACCCAATGAGCACGATTCCGAGTCTCGTCGATGCGACCTGGCTGTCTGCCCACCTCGATGACCTGCACCTCGTCGTCGTCGACACCCGCTGGTACCTGATGAGCCCAACCCAGGGCGACGACGAGTACGTCGCGAGCCACATCCGCGGCGCGGTCTATCTGTCGATCGATCGCGACTTGTCGGCAGCGCCGTTCGACGGGCCGGGGCGCCACCCCCTCCCAAAGCCCGATGCACTGCGGGCTGCACTGTCACGCGCCGGGATCGATGCGTCGACACACGTCGTCGTCTACGACAGCGCCGGCGGTTCGGTCGCCACCCGCTTGTGGTGGTTGTTGCGCTATTACGGGCACACCGCCGTGTCGATCCTCGACGGTGGCTGGCAAGCCTGGCAGGCAGCGGGTGGTCCCGTCGCCAGCGGCAGCGAATCCAAACCGGCCAGGGTGTTCACCGGCAGCCCACACCCGCACATGGTGGTCGACGCCGACGTCGTCGAGCAGATCCGTGACCACGAGGGGCACCTCGTCATCGATGCCCGGGCGACCGAGCGCTACACGGGTGCCGTCGAGCCGTTCGGGCCGCGGGCAGGCCACGTCCCTGGGGCGGTCTCGGTGCCCTTCGCCGGTAATCTGACGCCGCAGGGCACGCTCAAACCCCTCGCAGAGCTCGCAGCCCGCTATGCCGACGCCGGCATCCACAGCGCCAGCGACATCGTCTGCTACTGCGGCTCCGGCGTGACTGCGACCCACGATATATTTGTGTTGCATCTGCTCGGTCGCGAGGCACGCCTCTACGAAGGGTCGTGGAGCGACTGGAGCAGCGCCAGCGAGCGCACCATCGCCACCGGCGACCAACCCTGACGTACCGGAGGACCCTGCCATGGACGCCTCTCGCATCCTCCTCGGTCTCGCACTGAGCACCGCCATCGGCGGCCTCGCCTACTGGCGCGGTTCGCTGAGCGCCAGCGGCTGGCTCGGGGCCGTCGTGACCGGTACCGCCACCTTCGGGTTGGGCGGCTGGCCACACGGCGTGACGTTGGTCTTTTTCTTTGTGTCGTCGAGCCTGTGGTCACGGCTGAAAAAGCAGCAGAAAGCCACACTCGAACAGGCTGTCTTCGAAAAGGGCTCGCGCCGCGACATCTGGCAGGCACTGGCCAACGGCGGGGTCGCCGCCCTCGTCTGCTGCGCCATGCCCGTCTGGCCTGAGCAGCGCGTGTTGCTCGACCTGCTCTATGCCGCCACCATGGCCACGGTCGCCGCCGATACCTGGGCGACCGAATTGGGGGTCGTCTTCGGGGGGACCCCGCGGCTGCTCACCACCCTGCAGCCTGCCCCCAAAGGCACCTCGGGCGCGGTCAGCCTGCCCGGCACACTGGCAGCCGCTGGCGCAGCGGTGTCGGTGGCCCTGGTCTTTGCCCTCGTCAATCAATCGCTCAGCATGACATTCGTCGCGCTTGTGACATTCGCCGGCATCGGCGGCTGTTTCTTCGACAGCCTGCTGGGAGCCACCGTGCAGCGCCTCTATCAGAGCCCGACGGGGCTGACCGAACGTTCCCACGCTCCCGACGGCAGCGCCTACACCCTCGTGCGGGGCTGGCGCTGGCTCAACAACGACCTGGTCAATCTGGTCAGTGCCCTCGTGGGCGCTGCAATCGCCGCACTGTTCGCGGCGAGTCTTGTGTGAAAGTGATGGGTGTGATGCGGAAGTTGATTGTGATCGAGTTCATGACCCTCGACAGCGTCATCCAAGCCCCCAGCGGGGAGCAGGAAGACCCCAGCGGCGGCTTCACCCACGGCGGCTGGACCAACCCGTACAGCGACGCCGTGCAGTCGGCGGTCATCAAGTCGCAGATGTTCCAGCCCTTCGATCTGCTCGTCGGCCGCCGCACCTACGCCATGTGGGCAACCTATTGGCCGCACCAAACATTCTGGCCACAGGTCAACGAGGCGACCAAATACGTCGTGTCGACCACGCTGACCCAGACCATCTGGGGCCCTGCCGAGCTCATCAGTCACGACGTTCCCGCCCGTATCGCTGCGCTCAAGCAGACCCAGGGGCGCGACCTGCACGTCTACGGCAGTGGCACCATGGTCCAGACGCTGTTAGCGCACGATCTCGTCAACGAGTTCTGGCTGAAAATCCACCCGCTCACGCTGGGCAGCGGCACCAAACTCTTCGGCAGCGGCACCATCCCCGCGCACTACTCCGTCACCAAATCCGAAGTCACCCCCACCGGCGTGTTGATGCTCAACCTGGCACGCGGGCAGCAGCACTGAACCACAGACCGCAGCTCACCCGTTTTCGTGCCCTACACGCCGCACCGGCACGCCTCGGACGCAGACGAAGACCATTCGTGAAAACACGAATGGTCTTCGTTTTCTCTATCTGACGCTGCTGCTACTCGTGCTCGA
>JBJOJU010000020.1:0-6227 GCA_046046485.1 Chloroflexota bacterium
CCTCGCCTACAACTACGACTACATCACCACCGGTGTGCTGACCCGCATCCCCACCATCGAAAACGGTGATGTCCAGATCGACGACGTCTCGGTGTTCCTCGATGCCGCCGGCAATATCACCACGACCACCACGACGGTCATCACCCAGGTCCAGCAGGTCTCGATCACGTACCACTGGAACGAAAAACTGACCTGGTCCGATGGTGTGCCCGTCACCGCCGCCGATTCGGTGTTCGCCTATGAGTTGGCCCGCGCCCAAGCCCCCCTGGGCGAAGAAGCGCGGATCTTGCTCGACCGCACCGCCGACTACAAACTCGTCGACGACCACACCACCAAAGCGGTGATGCAGCCCGATTTGACCGGCAACGGGCTCTTTTTCTCGTACTGGACTCCACTGCCCAAGCACCTGCTCGCCGACACCCCACCGGCCGAAATCCGTGAGTCAGCCTATGCCAAGAAACCCGTCGGCTACGGCCCCTACATGCTCGAAAGTCGTACCAGCAACGAGATTCGTTTCGTGCGCAATCCGTACTTTTTCGGCACCATTCCGGCCGTCAACAACGTCAGCCTGACCCAGATGTCGGGAGTCGACATGATCCGCGCCAATCTGGCCAACGGCAATCTCGACGTCGCTGTCACCGACCGCGTCGCCGTCGACCAGTACGCCTTCATCGACCAAGACGCCCGGGCCGGCTTGCCGGTGAGCTACTACCGTAGCCCGGTGTGGGAGCACATCGACTTCAATCTCGACGTCCAGACGCTGCAAGACATCCGCATCCGCCGCGCCATCGCCTACGCCTTTAACCGGCATAGCCTGGCCGACACCCTCTTCAACGGCCGATCGCCGATGCTCAACAGCTGGATCCTGCCCGACCAGCGCGGTGCCGCTCCCGACGACCAGCTCAAGGTCTACGACTACTCGCCCGACACCGCCAATGCACTCCTCGACGACGCCGGCTACGGCAAGTGGGTCGATGGAATCCGCCATTCGCGGCAAGACAACCCCCTCACGCTGACCCTGATCACCACCACGGGCAGCCCGCTGCGCCAAGAAATCGCCGAGCGCTTCAAAGCCGATCTGCTCGCCGTGGGCGTCGATGTGCAGATTACGTATCTGCCCCCCGAAGAAATCTTCGCCCCCAGTGGCCCGCTCTTTCTGCGCCAATTCGACCTCGCACTCTTCGCCTGGATCGCCTCGCCGGACCCGGCTGGGTTGCAGCTCTGGAGCTGTGCCTCGGTCCCCAGCGAGACCAACGGGCATATCGGTAACAACTTCGCCGGCTGGTGTATGCGTGACGCCGACTATGCCGTCAAAACCGCAGCGACGACCAGCGATGTCAACGTCCAGATCGAGCAGTACCGTGCCCAACAAATGCTCTTCACCCAAGAGCTCCCGTCGCTGCCGTTGTTCCAACGTCTGGGCGTCGCGCTGTCGGCCCCGAACGTCAGCGGGGTCAGCCCCGACGCCCTGGCACCGATCACCTGGAACATCGCCGAGTGGAAGCGCCAGTAGCGCTCCTTGGTAATGCCCCGGTAACGCCCGCACCCCATACTCCCTCTGTTGTCAGACAGAGGGAGTTTTTCTATGGAAGAAACAATCGCGCTGCTCGGTCTGGTCCGTGTCGACGGGCTCGGCCCGCTGCGCATCGCCCGCCTCGTCGAGGGCTTCGGCGGCGCTGCTGCGGTCTGGCAGGCACCCCGCAGCGCACTACTGGCAGCCGGCTTGCCCCACCATCTGTGCGCCGAACTCATCCGCCAGCGCAGTACCACTGACCCCGCCGGCGAATACGAACGCCTGACCGCCAAAGGCATCACCGTCGTGTCGCTCGCCGACCCGCACTACCCCGCGCTCCTCAAACAGACCGCCGGCGCACCCACAGTGTTATTTGTGCGAGGCAGCCTGACCGGGCTCACCCAGCCCAGTATCGCCGTCGTCGGCACCCGCCAACCGACCCCCTATGGCAGCGAAATCACCCGCCAGTTGGCAGCCGATCTTGCGCGCCGTGGTTTTACCATCGTGAGCGGGCTCGCACTGGGTGTCGACGCCATCGCGCACCACGAAGCACTGCACGCCGGTGGCGCCACCGTCGCAGTCCTGCCCTCGGGCGTCGACCGCATCTACCCCAGCAGCCACCTGCCGTTGGCCCAGCGCATCCTCGACCACGCACAGTCGGCCCTCGTCAGCGAGTTCTACCCCGGCACCCGTGCCAGCCCGCCCCTCTTCCCCGCCCGCAATCGCCTCATCAGCGGGCTCTCCCGGGCCGTCATCGTCACCGAAGCCGGCCAAACCAGCGGCGCACTCATCACGGTGAAAACGGCTCTCGACCAAGGCCGCGATGTGATGGCGGTCCCCGGTTCGGTTTTCTCGGCCAAGAGTATGGGCTGCAACGAAATCATCCACCAAGGGGCGACCCCGGTGCGCCACGCCGACGACGTGGCGACGTTCTTGGGCTTCGGTATCCCCGCCGAGCCCGCCGGCGACCCGTTTCTCGAGCTCCTCCGCAGCCCGCTGCACATCGACGACATCTGCCGCCAGACTGGGCGCGACCCGGCCGACCTGCTGGGTGATCTGCTCATGCGCGAGCTGCGGGGCGAAGTCCGCGACGTCGGGCTCGGCTTCTACGTCCGCCGCAGCCCCCGTGCCTGAAGCGGGGTACGCTGCGAATTGGGGGTATAATTTGCTTGATTGACCGCATCGGGGCCGCATGAACAACTCGAAATGGCGTGACTACAATTGGGTCTTGGCGTTCGCAGTCCTCGGGTTGACCGGCTTCAGCATCGCCATGGTGTTCAGTGCCACACTCAACGACCCGATGACCCAGGGGTACTTCGACCGCCACCTCATCAACCTCCTCATCGGATTCGGCGCCATGCTGTTGGTGACCTTCCTCGACTACCACGCCTTTCAGAGCTGGACCTTCCCCCTCTATGTTGTGAGCGTCGTCCTGTTGGGCTCGGTCTTGGTCTACGGGAACGTGCGCGGTGGTGCGCAGAGTTGGCTCGACTTCGGCATGCGCACCGTGCAGCCGTCGGAACCCATCAAACTCATCATCATCATCGTCCTCGCCGGCTTTTGGGCGAGCCAAGAACGCGCCGCTGGCGCGTGGCGACCGTTTATTTTCAGTGCGATATTGCTGGGCATTCCGTTGCTGCTGGTCTTCATCCAGCCCGACTTCGGCACCGCCCTGGTGTTCGCATCGGTCTGGCTCATCATCACCTGGTTGGCCGGCATCACTGTGCCCCAGATCGTCGCGCTGGTCGCCGTCGGATCGCCGCTCTTTTATTTCGGGTGGACCTACATCCTCGCGCCCTACCAACGCACCCGTCTGCTGATTTTCCTCGACCCAGTCAAGTACGACCCCGAGCTCAAATCCGGCGCCTGGAACATCATCCAGTCGCTGACTGCGATCGGCTCCGGCGGGTTATACGGCCAGGGGTGGACCAACGGCGTGATGAGCCAGGGCAACTACCTGCCCGTGCAGTATTCCGACTTCATCTTCGCCATCACCGGTGAAGAAATGGGCTTCGTGGGCACCGCGGGCATGCTGCTGTGTCTGGGGCTGCTCGTCTGGCAAGCACTCGACATCGCCGCGAACTCCCGCGACCTCTTCGGCAAGCTCATCGCCGGCGGCATCGCTGCCATGTTCCTCTGCCACGTGTTGGTGAATGCCGGCATGAACATGTCGATCATGCCCATCACCGGCATCCCGCTGCCCTTCGTCTCGTACGGCGGGAGCTTCACGGTCACCTCGTTCACCGCCGTCGGGATCTTGCAGAGCATTTCGTTGTGGCGCCGCCGCATCCACTTTTAGCAGCCTGAGGAGCCGCAGCATGAGCAGCTACGCAAAAGCCGGAGTCAACATCGCCGAGGGGAATCGCGCCGTCGAGTTGATGCGGTCTGCCGTGCAATCGACCTACACACCCGCGGTGGTCGCTGGTCTGGGCGCATTCGGTGGCTGCTTCGATTTGTCGAAAGCCGTCGGTTCGCTCGACGAGTCGATCCTGGTGGCATCGACCGACGGGGTCGGCACCAAGACGCTGGTCGCCGCTGCCTGCAACGACTACACCGCAATCGGGGCCGACCTTGTCAACCACTGCATCAACGACATCTTGGTCCAAGGCGCACGGCCGCTCTTTTTCTTGGACTACATCGCTGTCGATGTCCTCAAGGCCGAACAAGTGGCCACCATCGTCCAGAGTATCGCCGGGGCTTGCCGGGCCGCCGGCTGTGCCATCTTGGGGGGCGAAACCGCCGAGATGCCGGGGGTCTACCGCGACAACACCTTCGACGTCGCTGGCACCATCGTCGGCGTGGCCCAGCGGAGCAACATGCTCCCCAGCGGGGTCGCCGTGGGCGACGCCATCGTCGCACTGCCGTCGTCGGGATTGCACACCAACGGCTACTCGCTGGCACGCCGCCTCGTCGACGAACTGGGGGGCTATACCGCGACCCCAGCCAGCCTCGGTGGGCTGAGTGTCGGCGCTGCCCTCCTCGCACCGCACCGCTGCTATGTGCACGAATACAACCTGCTGACCGCCGCCCAGGTGCCTATCCACGCCATGGCGCACATCACCGGGGGCGGCGTCTACGACAACCTGCCCCGCAGCTTACCCGCGGGGTGCGGCGCCACGATTACGCGCGGCAGCTGGCCGATTCCACCGATTTTCAGCGCCTTGGTCGAAGCCGGCGACGTGAGTGAATCCGACGCATACCACGCCTTCAACATGGGGCTGGGCATGCTGGTCATTGTCCCCGCCGCTGCGGTCGACGCAGCACTGGCCTGCCTGCCCGAGGCCTATCGGGTGGGCAGCGTCGTCGCTGGCGCCGGGGTGACCCTGGTATGATCCGCGAACACCGCCTGACCCTCAGCGATGGGCGTGTCGTGTCGTATAGCGACAGCGGCAACCCCGGGGATCGGCCGGTGTTGCTCTGCCACGGCCTGCCGGGTGCACGTCTCCAAATTCCCTCGACGGCCATCCTCGCCCACCAACGCGTCCGCGTCGTCGTCATCGAGCGCCCGGGGCTCGGGCTGTCGGACCCGCAGCCGCTGCGGACATTGGCCGACTGGTGTAACGACGCATGCGCCGTGCTCGACGCACTGTCGCTCCCCGTGGTCACCCTGGTCGGCTATTCGGCGGGCACTGCCTACGCGTTGACGCTGGCCGCGGCACACCCCGATCGTGTCGACCGCATCCACATCGTGTCGGGCATGGCGCCCACCGCAGCGGCCGAAATCGCCGACATGTCGCCGTTCAACCGTTGGATCCACTCGCTGGGCAACACGATGCCGCCGCCGCTGCGTCGTGCGGTGGCAGGGGTCAGCGCCCGTGTCATCGGCACCGGCGACAAAGCCGCCGCCTTCGGCATCGGCTTGATGAAAAACGCCTTCACCCCTGCCGAACGGGAATATCTCGGCCGCCCCGAAGCAGCGGTGTTTCGCCAGACCGTGGCCGAAAATTTCCGCCAAGGATATGACGGCTACCTCGTCGATTTAGGCATTGTGACGCGCGAATGGCCCATTTCGTATACCCAGATCCACCACCCCGTCAACGCCTGGTACGGCAGTGCCGACCGGATCACGCCACCCAGCGCTGCCAAAGACCTCCGCGCCGTGCTCCCCCAGACGACCGTCTCGATCACGCCCGACGCGGGGCACCTGATGATATTCATGGCGTGGGACGAGCTCATCACACGCATAGCCAACGAGGCAACCATGCAGACCGGACCACTCATCGCCGAGGGCAAAACCAAACAGGTCTATGCCCACCCCAGTGACCCGACGCTGGCCATCATCCAGCACAAAGACGCCATCACCGCCGGAGACGGCGCGCGGCGCCATGTCATACCAGGCAAGGCGGCCCTCAGCGGCCCGACCACCGCCAATGTATTTGCACTCCTCAACCGCAACGGCATCGCCACGCATTATGTCGACGCACCGACGGCCGACACGATGATCGTCCGCCGCTGCACCATGATCCCCATCGAAATCGTCACCCGTCGCCGGGCCACCGGGTCGTATCTCAAGCGCCACTCCGACACCGTCGAGGGCCAGGTATTCGACCCGCTCGTCGTCGAGTTTTTCTACAAAGACGATGCCAACCACGACCCGCTCATGACCCCGGCCGAGCTCGAAACAGCCGGGATCACGACTGCGCACACGTGTGCGCAGCTGGCCGCGATCGCCCAGCGGGTGTTCGTGGTCATCGAAACCGCCTTCGCGGCGCAG
>JBJOJU010000127.1:0-3887 GCA_046046485.1 Chloroflexota bacterium
GCACCGATGGCGACGATCGAGCCGTCGCGGCGGCCGATGATCGAATTGGCATAGCCGGCGCCGATGCTGAAGGCATTGGTGATGCCGGTGGGCAGCGATATCTGGTTGAGGTCGTTGCGCCCCCAGCCGAACAACGTGCCGTCGTGCATCATCGCCAGCGAGAAGTGACAGCCGGCAGCGATCGACTTCACATCCGACAGATTGAGGGGCACGCGCGACTGCAGGTAGGTGTTGGCGCCCCAGGCGGCCGCGGTGTTGTTCGCGCGGATGGCCATCGAGTGGTCGCAGCCGGCCGAGACGGCGATGACCTTGCCCACGTTGGGTGGGATGCTGATCTGGCCCGATTGGTTACGGCCGAAGCCCTTGACGGTACCGTCTTTGAGGATGAGCAGGGTGTGGTCGGTGCCGCCGGCCATCCCCTTCACGCCGGTCAGTTTCGGCGGGATGTTGCACTGCTTGTAGAAATCGTTGCCCCAGCAGACGACGCTGCCGTCGGCACGCAGGGCCAAGCCGTGGGCGTAGCCGGCGGCCACTGCGGTCACACGCGAGAGGGCATTGGTGGGGATCTTGAGCTGCCCGCGGGTGTTGGCGCCCCAGGCGTAGACGCGCCCGTTCTTGAGAGCGAGGGCGAAGTTGGTGCCAACGGCGATGTCGCTGACCCCGCTGCCGCAGCAGGGCGGCAGATTGGTCTGGTATTCCTTGTTCATGCCCCAGGTGATGAGGGTGCCATTCTGCAACAAGCCGAGCACGAACGAGCTGCCGACGGCTGCTTTCTTGAGCAGATTGGGTATCGGGGTGGGCGTGTGGGTGCGCGTATTGGTGGGTGTGTTGGTGATGGTGGCGGTAGGCAGATTGGTCTTCGACGGGGTGGGGGTGTCGTCCGACACCGGGAACGAGCGGGTCACGCTGGTCGCGGCGGCATAGATTTTGCCGTCGATGGTCCCGCCGGGCTGGCTGGCCACGATGGTGCAGGTGCCCTTGGAGAAGAGGCTGACTTTCTTGCCTGTGACGGTGCACACCTCGGGGGTGAGCGACGTGTAGGTGATGGGCAAGCCCGAGTCGGTGGTGGCGGCGAGGTCGAAGGCCGGGTCGTAGATGTTTTTGGCGGGGATGGGCGGGTAGGTGATCACCTGGGGCAACCCGACCACGGGGAAGGAGCGGGTGACATCGGCCGCGGCGGCATAGGTGATACCGCCAGCGACGCCACCGGGCTGCGACGCGGTCACGGTGCAGGTCCCTGGGGCGACATAGTGAATGTCACCGCCGACGACGGTACACACGCTGGGGGTCGCCGAGACCAGTGTGACGGGCAGGGTCGACGAGGCACTGGTGCCGGGGTCGAGATCAGGGTCGGTGTAGAGTTTTTTGCTGATGGGTGGGAAGGTGATGTACTGGGTCGCCTTGACCTTGAAGGTCCGGGTGACGGTGGTCGCTGCGCTGTAGGTGACCCCGGCGCTGGTGCCGCCGGGTTGGTCGGCGTCGATGGAACAATCACCGGGTCCGATGATGGTGACGGTGTTGCCGCTGACCATACACACCGATGGGGTGCTCGATGTGTAGGTGATGGGCAAGCCTGAAGAGGCGGTGGCGGCCAGATTGAAGGCGGGTCCGCCTTCCATCTTGTCGGCGATGGCGGGGAAGGTAATCGCCTGTGTCGACGGCGTGCTGGTGGGGGTGCGGGTGGATGTTTTAGAAGGGGTCAGTGTCATGGTCGGGGTCAACGTCGGTGTGTTGGTGGGGACCACATTGGTGATGCTGTAGACCACACCGTCGTTCTTGAATGACCCATCGCAGGTCGGTGCAACGTACTTCCAGGTAGTCGCATCGGTAGAGCCATTCTCGCCCGGGGCGGCCAGCTCGAAGTAGGCGAACTCGGTCGCTTCACTGGTCAGGTCATAGGTGTAGCTGACCGGAATCGTCAGACCCTTCTGATTGTTGGCACTGACTTTGCCGCCATCGTAATCACCAGCGGGGACGTCGATCAACCAGACATCGCTGCCGGCGGTGTGGGTGACGGTCGCCGTGCCGTTGGCGCCTGCGCTGACCGTGCCCAGGGTGAAGTCGGTGTCGCTGGTCGCATCACCGGGGTTCGCGGCGTTGCGGCGGAGCGCCAACTTGGTGCCGGCGTTCACGTGGCCGTTGATACGGATGGTGATGCTTGCCACGGTACCCTGCTCACTCGCGGTCTGATCGGTGCTGCCGCCCATGTCGATGAGCGGGATCAGGCTAATCGAGACCTTGTCGATGAGGTTGGCCGAAGCACCGGCGGGCAAGATGCCGAAAAAGCCCAGATTGCGTACGCCACCGAATTCTGCTGCGATCGTATGGCTGCCTGCATATTTGACCCAGTTTTTGAGCGGAGTATTTTGTACGACAGCGGTCGACCCGGTCGTCCCGGAGTATTCGGTCGTCGACGCGGTGGCGGTCGACCCGGAAGCACCCTGCACGGTCGTCCCCTTCATGACCTGGCGTGCATAGCTGTCGGCTGCCTTCGAGCCAGCGGCGAGGCCAGAAGGTATACCGAAGCGAAATTCGACAGCGTTGGTATCTCCCCACGAACGGACGTGGTGCCAGAACTCGAAGTCGAACGACTCGCCACCGACCATACAGATCGGCTGATAGGCCATCGAGACGGTGTACGCGTTGAGTTCGATGTAATAGGTGCCGTCTGGTGCACCGTTGCCGATGAGACTCTCGTTGGCTGCATTTTTCGTCCAGACCTCGAACACACGGCACCCTTCGCCTGCTTGGACCGGGTGTGTGGTCAGCCACCCGCGCATCACGGCTTCACAGAGCATGCCGTTGGTGCCTTGGCCCTCGAATGAGGTATTTGCCACGATGCGTGAGCCGGCGAGGGTGACATCGATGGTCGGGTTGCTGGTGGTCGGGATTGCGCGTGCACCGACCCGTTGCTGCGCTGCAGCTACCGCTTTCGGCTGTGCGTGTGCGGGTGTGTCGGTGGGTGCAAATCCGCCCACCATCAGTGCTCCAGCCAGTACGCACATCGCACTGATGAGCGCATATATTTTTTTGTGCATCAGGAGACCTTCTTTCGTCCGTGTTCACTCGACAGTATAGCCTGCCAAATCGCGCTTCAGATGACGAAAAGCACCGGTTTTCCTGATAAATAATTTGATGTCAATAACTTTTTTCATGTGAAAATTGTCAAATTAATCATTAAATATATTTTACTTCAGCCGCTGACGTTACCCCGGTGGTCTGGTTTCGTCGGTTTTTGCCAGAAGCAACGGCAGCCAAACGCCACAGAGCATTGAACCTTTTGGAGTTCTTTAGGAAACAAACGGCATCTTTAGGGAGAAGCGGTGCCCCGCAACAGATACTTCAGTCGTATTACCGAGGAGTAACGATGCGGCACACGGGCAGACGACTTGGCAACTGGCTTCTCACGGCGGGCATACTTGTGCCGTTCGTCGTGTGGTGGAGTAGCGACGTTTTTTTGGTCTTCGATGCACTCGTCGCCGCTGGCGTCGTCTGGTCGGTGTGGGCAAGCGTGGAGCGTATCACGTTGACACCTCGGTACCACGATTGGGCTGTGTCAAACGGCGTCGATCGCCCAGCGTATGCAGCTGCAGGCGCACTGGTGCTGCTCCTGGTCACACTCCGCCAATTACTGCAGGTCGCCGGTATTGACTGGGTCAGCGACGTCGCAGCATCTGCACCAGATATCCGGCTCCGCTATGCAGCAGTACTCGATGTTGCCTATGTCGCTGGGTGGTATCTCTTGCTCGTCAGTGTCTATCGCCGACCTGAGTGGCGGGTATGGTATCAGCGGTACCGTTGGGAATTCATGGCGCTGGTAGGTCTCGTAGCAGTCGCCGCTGGGATGCGATTCGTGTGGCTGTCCGACTACCCGAACATCCTCAACG
>JBJOJU010000167.1:0-7689 GCA_046046485.1 Chloroflexota bacterium
AAGTGTAAATTCACGGTATACTCATGTACATCCGGATGACGTAACGAATAGATTGGGGCACCTCATGCGCCAGCGCCGTACCGTGCTCATGGTTCTAAACAGTATTGTGCTGCTGGCAGTCGTGTCCGTGGGATTGCTCACGGCGATGCAACACGTCGTTTCGCCTGCCGAACGGGTCACGACAGCCTGGCAGCTCGCCCGCTTGAGCGGGAGTTATGCGTTTCGCAGCGAAATCACCCAGACGACACCGCTCGAGCCACGACTCAGCAATGCTGGTCGGCACAGCACGGTCGCACACTATCTCGTCAGCGGGAGTGTGGACGAGAGCAACCAACGAGTCGTGCTGCGTATCGAGAACGCCGATAACACTGCACCACCACTCGAAATACAGCGGGATCACCGCAAGACGTATACCCGGCAACCCGACGGCACATGGCGCGAGCTGCCAAATGCCCAAGACGTGACGATGACCGACAGTCTCGCCTATTTGGCTGGTGTCGAGCACATCACTGCTGCTGCATCTGGTTCGGAGTATGCGTTTGATTTCAACGGGACCGTATTTGCAGACGCACTGCGGCAAAGCCTACAGGCCAATGCAGCCCGCGGCGTGACGGTCAACAGCGAATGGACATCGATTACTGATGGCGCCATGCTCCGCGGCACGACTGGCACCGGCGCACTCGTGGTCGATAGCGACGGGTTACCGCAGACGCTGCGCATGGATCTGGCCATCCCGCAGGGTGGGGACGAACAAGTAGTCCGAGCCCAGATTGTCACCACCTACACTGCGTTTGCCCGTACCGGCATCGCCCTCAAACGCCTGTATAACTCGCCGCAACAACAGCTCGCGCAGTTCTTTCCGGGGCTAACGGCGAACGATGTGGTGTACCGGCTCTGGTCGGTGTTGGCAATTCTCACTTTCGTGTTGTTGGCACTGGTGCTGTACACCTGGCGCGGTCAGATTGCGTCGCGTATGTCGTTGGTATTGGTCGTCTTGCTGGTTTCGGCCCCGCTGGTCAACGCCCCACGCAGTGCATCTGCCGCCGAACGCCCACAGCCGAATACGCGGGATACCCGTGCACCACAAACGATCGCCAGCGACTTCGACCCACGGATCCCTGCTGACCAGCAAGCATCAGGGTTCACACTCCCACCTGCAGGAACGCAGACCGCGCCGGCAAATAGCGCTAGTAACGGGCGGAGTCGGTCGTCGAGCCGGGCGGCGAGCAGTGTCGACAGCGACAGCGATGGGTTATCTGACGACCAAGAGTATCAGATCGGAACCTCGTTGATGCTAGCAGACACGGATATCGACGGCATAACCGATTATGTCGAAGTCCGTATTCCCTCACGGAATCTGGCTCCGACTGCGTCGTTGCGACCGACGACATACGCACAAATCGGCACCCTGCTCTACACGAACCCGCTCAGCGACGATACCAACGGCGACGGGATGTCAGACGGTGTCGAATGTCCGCAGCACATGATCCTCGACCAGACATCGGCCGAGACACAAATCGCCGACTGCAGCGACACCGACGGCGACAAGGTGCCGGATTTTCTCACGGCGGACAACGACGGCGACGGCGTCGCCGACTCTGCAGACAGTGACCCCACTGTGGCTCTCTACGCCGATGCAACGACGAAAGCGGGATTCAGCAGTACGAACCCGTTTCTGCTGCGGTTCGACGGTCTCACGCCCAACAAACCAGTTGTCGTGGATCTGCAATTCCGACCGACGCTCACGCGGCTCCTGAACGCCGACACAGCGGTGTATGACTGGCCGAGCGGTGACACCGCCGGCCAGATCCAGCGCACCAAAGACACGACGCTCGCTGCACCCGATGACGCAGCGATCACTGCTATCGGTGACGCCAGCGCAGGGAACGGCGATGTCTCAGTCGCAGCGATGCTCGAAATTCGCGTACCGGTGAGTGCAACGAACTATGGTGTTTTGCCGGTGAAAACCGATACAGCGTGGAGCACGGGAACCAACGGGATACCCACCTGGCTCGACACCACGAAATTCGCACCATACGGCATCAACGCAGTCTGGTCAAGCACCGGGAAGGAAGTCGTTTTGACCATCCCCGTGCGCCAAAACCGTGATGAGAACGGCACTGTGACATCACTCAGTGCCACCGCGTTTTTCGAGACACCGGCGGCCGAGTGGCTCAACCCAGCGAGTGTGCGGCTGTTGTGGGTCGTTTCGATGCTGCAGGATAGTTGTCCGGCGGCGAGCGGGAACTGCACCGATACTCATCGCGTCCAGTCATTAACACCTGTTCAGACGTATTACAGCGACTACTTGATTACCGGCCTCGAAGCAAAAGAGCACAACGGCTACACCGCAGCACTGATATACGACGACCCTCAGAGCGCGCTACAAACGAGTACCAATAAATACTTATTCCTGTCACAAGCGCAGCGAGTAGTCGCAAATGCTTTTGTGGAGGATGGGTACCTTTCCATTAGTGATAGTGCACGCCCGACCCGCGCACTCGATCAAATACTCGACGGCTCCAATAACACGAGTGCCACCCTCGCACCTGCGTTGACGGCGTACGGAGCGACCGCAGGGACGACGCGTATCAGCACATATTCCTACCGGACAGACCTCGCGTCGATGTTGGTACGTACCGACGAACTGAAGAAAGTCCTCGATACGACCGCGTGTCGTACTGCTGCATCGGTGACGTCGTGTGAGACAGATACCAACAAACAAACCATCTTGAACGGTTGCAAAACAGACGTCGTTTCGTTGCGCTGCAACCCCGCGGTGATGATTGCGAGTGAAAGCAAGAGCCGGAGCGCATCGCTCACAGACTATGTGAATAATTCGGTCATTTCGTTCAAAGAAATCGAATTCTCGGTCACGCGGGCAGTCGAAACGTCGCTGTACGCGGTGTCAGCAGACGGCAACTGGATCGCCAATGACAGTAATTCTTTAGCATCGACATCGGTATACATCCAGAGCACTGTGTCACGACCGACGCTCAGCTTCAGCAACCTAGATAGTGATACAGTAGCCAAACTCACCGATACAGCTGGCACCTGGTTGCTCGCGGAGATGCTAACCCCCGTCACGCGTACATACAACGGCATCACAGTGCCAAGCCCCACTAGCCCCGCGTCAATGATCATCGGTAATAGCCAACCAAGCGTCAATTGGTCAAGTCATCATGCGAATATTCTAAAAGTCAACGAAGTCGCCATTGCCCTTTCTATCGCAAAAGTCAAGAAATCAGCTGGAGCACAAACACTGAGAGAATTTACAAAAGAGTACGGTACATCTGCAGAGGCAAAAGCACTCGGCGCACTCGCGAAAAGTATTTCTGACTTGTACGGCCCCCAATCCGAATACAATCTTGCCGACATGTCAGTATCGACGGATACGCAACGGGCTGTTCTCCAGGGTGTCACCACCTACTTGGCAGTTCTTAAGGTTGGGCTGTTCGTAAAGTCGTATAAAGAAATGAAGAATCTCCAAGCGACGGCAGCGGCGATCAACAAACTGCAAACCTTCTACAAGCTCAATCCCCCAAAGGGTATGGTAGCGGGTGTGAAGGCCTTCCGTGAGATTAGTTACCTAAAATCGGTGAAATTCAGCGCAAAAGTCGGTAACGCTGTCGCTGTACTCTCCGTCGGCGCGACGTGGGCGATGGCGGGTGTAGCGCTGGCCAGCGCGAAACACGACTACGAACGCGGCAATATCATCGCTGGTGCTATCGGTGAGACCGCATCCACTGTCTTGCTCGCGGTTCTTTCTGCCACTGGCCCCGTCGGAGCAGCTATCGGTGCGGTAATCGGTGCCATCGATGCACTCGCTGCTGCGATTTGCGCCGCGCTCGATGAGAGTACGACCCGGAGCACCGCCGGCCAATTCCTGTGTGGCGGGATCAGCGGGCTTCTCTCCAAAGTCTTCACCGTCTACAATTCGAGCCTGAGTGTCGACCCGACCGACAGCTACTCATTCGACAGCAATCAGATCAACAACGACGCGGGGCTCGACGACCCCGGCGCCGGCTTCACCGTGGGCAATGGGTATCACACCAGTTTCACGACACGTGATTTCATGGAAAAGATGCCGCTCCCCGCACAATTCAGTTCGCTCTATTGGTTTGCACAGTGGGACGACATCGACGTCCGTGATGCGTCATTCGCATATGCACTGGGCAACACCATGCAGTACACCCTGCTCTCGACCGTTTCGGCCGGGAGTCAGGCAAAGGAATGGAAGTTCAGTAGCCTACTCCCTGCTCCGGTGAGTGGGAGCGCGAAAAACGAGAATCACCTGTCGTGGGGCAAAGATTTCGCCGTACCACAGTATTCGACGCCGTTGACGACCAGCGGGATCAACGTCAAGCTGCGCGATTTGATCTATACAAAGGCAAATGTCATTCCCGCGCAGACCTGCTATATGACCTGGGCATTCGGCTGGCCGGTCTCGTATTGTGAAATCGAGAATCACTCCGATATCGACCAGACCAATCTGAACGACGACGATGCAACCAGTTTCGACATCTTCCCGGCGACGATCGACGGCTTTACTGCATTGCGGCCGAAAAACGGTGATGCTTCGGGCACGACGGGGTACACCTTTGCCTGGTCAAACGACACAGACGCGCTCAGCTTTCCCGCGTTCCGCGATGCCGACAACGACGGGCTCACGCTGGTCCAAGAGAAGGAATACAAGACATCCGACAGTCTCAGCGACACCGACGATGATGGTATCAGTGACCAAGTTGAGATCGGTATGGGCTACCCACCGACCGTCGTCGACGGCGACCATGACGGGTTGACCGATTACCAAGAAAGCTATTACAAAACCAGCCCCACCATGCCCGACACCGATGGTGATGGGTTAATGGACGGTGCAGAAGTCGTCCGGGTCGAAGGCGGAGTACGCAAAGGCGGCTGGGATGTCACCTATGCCATCGTCGAAACCGTCCCCCACATGACGTGGACGGGGTCTGACCCGCTGAAAGCCGATGCAGACGGCGACGGCATCGTCGATCAGCGCGAAAAGATCTTGGGATGGAGCCCGTACGCCAAAAATGACCCGGGCATCATCTCGACGGGTGGGTCTGTCCAAGAAACGACTGTACAGGTGGCATCGGTCTCGCAGAGCTCCACTATGGAACCTTTCGAGAACAGTAATTACAACGCCGAAGCAGCTGTCGACGGGAATACCGACGGGACTGTATCGCGGGTGTCGACATCAACCGCCGTGACACGGAATGAGCGCAACCCGTGGTGGCAAGCGAAACTCGCGACACCGACGGATATCGAGAGCATCACAATCTACAATACGACTGGTACCGGAAGCAGTTCGATCAGCAGTGGACTGGTTTTCTTGTCCGACACTGATCTCGGTACCTCGACCCTCACCGAAACCTTGAAAACAACAGCCCGTGCATGGCGCACGGTCACCTGCAACAACACCAATCCCTGTAGCACAACGGCGACCGCACGCCACACGGTTACATTTTCCCCACCGGTATCGGCACAGTATGTACGCATCCAGTTGCAACAATCAGGGCAACTCATGCTCAGCGAGGTCGTGATCAACGACGGCGTGGTGAACGACATGGTCGTCCGGCCGGGCGACACGATCGTTGCGCAAGCGACCGTGACCAATAAGCTCTTGGGTCGCAATCAGCGCGGCAGTGTCACGTTTGTCCCCGACGCGATGCAGACCAACTTGACGACGCCTCCATCTGATGGTTTTGCCCTCGGTCCGAATACATCCACCAGTACCCGAGCGCGCATACACGTCCCGGGGAGTAGCCGGGTCGTCGACGGGACGACGGTGTTTCGCGCGGGCTGTGCATTCACGGGCGCCGTGCTGTGTCTGCGAATGGACGATCCGCCCAGCAACAGCGAAACAATGACCTGGGACGAGCGTTCGCCGGTGTCACGCAGCGTTACTTGTGTGGGCAACACCTGCCCGACGCTCAACGAGAGCGGCGACGCCTGGGTGTTCAACAGCGGAACATCAAAAGACTATTTGACGGTGACACCCGACATCAGTGGTGCATTCCACGCGAACAACACAACCCTCTCGTTGTTCGTCAAACCCTTGTCACAGTCGGTGGCGACACGCCCGTTGTTCGTGAGTACAGACGAGCACCTCCGTGCCGAATTAGTCAGCGAACGACCGTCTTTTACCTACAACGGCGTGACAATCACCAGTCAGTCGCCGTTGCCGATCGGGTCGTGGGCGCACCTGGTGTTTCGCTACCAAGACGGTAAGACGTCGATCTGGGTCAACAATGCACTCGTCGCCCAGTCTGCTGCGATACGCGTCATGACGACGACCTCCGCAGCCTACATGATTGGTGGGACGCCGACCGATGCATCGATGAGTGCGATACGCGATATCCAACTCTACGACACCGTGCTGACACCAGCGCAGACACGAGCACTCCAAACAGGCTGTACCGATGCGCTGTTAGTCACCTGTCTGACATTCGACGACAGTACCACTCTGGATGGCTCAGTCATCGGGCAACGCAACGAAGTCACCTTAATCTGCGGCGATGCTTGCACGACCGTGGCGAACCAAACAGCGACGTTCAGCACTGGCTCTCCGCTGACGATCGGTAACGGTGTCTGGCTCGAACAGCGCGAATTCACCATCGGGTTAGCATTCAAACCACCAGCGAGCGGCACAGTGACCTATCTGGCCACATCGAACCCCGTGAACCCGCTCACATTCAGTGCAATCAATGCAGTGCCCACGGTGAGTGTCGCCGGGCAATCGATCAGCGTCGCCGCGGTACCGGGTGGGCAGTGGAGTTATGCGTTGATCCGCTATGCGCAGGGAAAAGTCTCGCTCTCTGTTTCGCGCGTAGACAACAGCACAAAGCCTGCAACGGTGCCCTATAACCCAGCTGCGACCGCGACCTCGGCGGATGTGGTCATCGGGAGTGAGGTCGAACCTCTCTGGATTGGATCGAACGGGGCAGTCATCAAGCGTTTGACAATCCACCGTGTGGCGGTGAGTGATGCGGCGGTGAGCACCATGGCACAGGCAGCACTCATCGACCAAAACGGGCGTGAGACCGCTGCACCACCAGTCAGCGATGCCGTGCGTGTGACTGCCGATGTGCGGTCGAGTGTGGTTGCACCCGATATCAATGCAGGCCGGAAAGATGTGGTGTGTGTACCTCCGACGGGTGTCGATCTGCCCAGTCTGTGCGCGCCGTTGTTCTCACTCCCGCCGACGGTGACAAACAGCACGACAGCGAGCTTTACCGGTGCGGCTTATTCCCAATCGTCTACCTTCTCGTCGAAACTCCCTGCGACAAACGCCGGCGACACCAATCCAAATACGTACAGCGTCACGGGGTATGAGAGTGAACCCTGGCTCCAGATTGATTTGGGGAGCACGAAACGGATTCGGTCAGTGACTGTCGTGAATCGTCAGCACCCGACATCGTACAGTTTATTGACGGGCGCAGTGGTTTTCCTGCGCCGCAACGGTGCCCCAGTCGGCGACGACACGACAGCGAACCTGTTGGCGAGCGCAGACACAGTCGCAGCGCGTGGTCTCATGTGTGCATCGACGTCAGCGTGTGCTACTCCCCCCGGCGCGCAGCACCGCGTCGATTTCGGTAGCGGGTATGACGCTCGCTATGTGCGGATACAGCTGAATGCGGAGACGAGTTACCTGCAGATCGGTGA
>JBJOJU010000272.1:0-4545 GCA_046046485.1 Chloroflexota bacterium
CAACTATGCAAATCTCAGTACCGCGAACATTTCCGGCGCAAGCGTCACTGGAATGTTGTTTGCAGGTGCGAATATTTCCAACATCCGTATTTCTACCCCACTGGTCGGTGCTCCATCGTCACTGCCGAAAACGTACAGTATGGTCGGTGGCTACCTTGTCGGACCCACGGTCAACTTGACCGGGGCGAATCTACAAGGCCTCTCGCTTAATGGAATCAATCTCACCGGTGCAGACCTGAGCAACACCAATCTCACAAATACCACGATGCTCACAACAGTAACCGTCGGGGTAAAGTCCAACGGCATCATCGGAATACCGAAATTGCCCACAGGAAAGCGTATTTTCAATGGGTTTCTCATCGCACCAAAAGCAAACCTGTCAAATGTTGTTATTACTGACGTCTCGTTCCGTGGCATTTCGCTCCACGAGATCACCATGCAAGATGCAGTACTGACGCG
Organism: Chloroflexota bacterium; assembly: GCA_046046485.1. GTDB lineage: Bacteria > Chloroflexota > Chloroflexia > Chloroflexales > Roseiflexaceae > UBA965. The sequence goes on from JBJOJU010000272.1 coordinate 460, forward strand.
GGTCGATCTCGATGAAGCGATCATCGATGCAGTGGATTTTTCGGGCGCACACATCATCGAGAGTACAATTAGCAATGCCGCTAACAGCACATTTTCCAACACGAATCTCACGCGCACTCGGTTACGTGGGTGGTTCCATGGTGCGCGCTTTGTTGGAACAAATTTCACCGGTGCGACGATCCAAAACGGCGACTTTGGTGAAGCGGTTTTTACAGGAAGTACTTTGACAGACGCAGTCTTTCATGACACAACACTTGCCAATGCCACGGGTTGCGGAATAACCGGGAATCCGCATTCAATGCCGCCCAACACGACACTCTCTGGCGGTTGCATCAGCGGTCCCGCGGAAACGTCTACACCGACGCCTTCCAACACGTACACTCGCACGAATACTCATACACCAACTTCTACCTATACCAAGACCAGAACACCCACCAGAACCTATACCCGGTCACGAACTGTTTCGCCCACACGCACGCTGTCGCCGTCCAAGACGCTGTCGCCGTCCAAGACGCTTTCACCCTCCAAGACACTTTCGCCGACGCGCACACTCAGCCCAACCAGTACCCATACCCCAACACCATACCCCACCGACGATCCCGCGGTGACCCCGACCTTTCACCCCACCGAAACCGAGACCGAAACCCCGTCGCCCATCGCGACCATCGACGAGGGCGGCGGCCCGTGTGCAGCGTGTGGACCCGGTGGCCCCTAGTAGAGAAAGCACTCATGCCACAGTCGCCCACCGCAGCCGCGGTGGGCGTTTTCTCTGCATCACGCCCCGATGGTCACGACGCGATCAAACAACTGCACAAACCAGCGATCGTGGGTGACGCACAAGACCGTACCCTGGTAGCCGGCCAGACCGCGCTCGAGCGCCTCGGCGCTCTCGATGTCGAGGTTATCGGTGGGCTCGTCGAGCAGCAGCAGCGTCGCCCCACCCATCTCCAGCAGCAGAATCTGCAACCGTGCCTGCTGGCCCCCAGACAGCCATTCGAAGGGGACCTCGGCGACCTCGGTCAGCCCATAGCGGCGCAGCGCGGCCATGGCATCGACGACGGGCAGCGAGGCGTTTTTCCACAACAACGCCAACGGCGTACCCCCGTGAAAGTGCGTACGGTCATGGTTTTGGGCGAACACCCCCACCGTCACCCGGGCACCCAGGCGCACCTGGCCGGTCGCGGCGTGTGTTTCGGTGCCAGCAATACAACGCAGCAGGTGTGACTTGCCCGAGCCGTTGCCACCGACGACCGCGACCCGCTCGCCGTGGGTCAACAGCAGCGACGTCGGCGGCAACACCCCGGCGATGGCGAGGTCAGTCACGTCGCAGACCATGTCGCCCGTGCGTGCGCCCTGCAGGCGCATGTCGATGTGCTGTACGAGCGGCGGTGCCTCGGGTGGGCCGTCGGCTTCGTATTTTTCGAGGCGGTGCTGGACGGCTTTGTAGCGCGGCGCCATCTGCTCGTTGTGCCGCGCCATGTCGCCGATGTGGCGGACCATTTCTTTCAGGTGCTGGTGCTCGTCGTGCCACTGCTTGAGCCGCACGCTGTAGCGTTCGTGGCGGGCGATGCGTTCCTCGTACCAATCGGCATAGCTGCCCGAAAAGACCCAGGCCGTCGAGCCGCGCGGGCTCGCTTCGAGGGTCACATAGCGCTCCGCGACGCGGCCGATGACCGTGCGGTCGTGACTGATGAGCACCACCGCTTTGCGCGTCGCCCGTACACGCTGCTCGAGCCACTCTTTGCCGGCGATGTCGAGGGCGTTGTCGGGTTCGTCGAGCACCAGCATATCGGCCGCGCTGTCGAGGAGCACCGCCAACGCCAAGCGTTTCTGTTCGCCCCCCGAGAGCTGGCTGGCCGGTGTACGGGCGATTTGCTCGAACCCGACCCCCAACACGGCGGTGCACGCCTGCTCCCAGGCGATGTCTTGGTCGTAGCCACCCGCGTCGCCCCAGGCATTGAGCGCGTCGACAAAGGCCAGTTGCGCCGCATCACCGGTGTCGTGCTGGGCCGTTGCGTCGGCGTCGTGCAGGCGCAGCGCCGTAGCTTGGAGGGGCTCCGGCAACAGTCGAGCCAGCAGCTGCCAGACCGTATCGACACCGGTGGACATGCCTACCCACTGGGGCAGCACCGCCAGTGTGCCGTCGCAGACAATCGTGCCCAGGCCGGGGCCGGCGGACCCACTCAGCATGCGCAGCAGCGTGCTTTTGCCGGTGCCGTTGGCGCCGACGATGGCGACCTTTTGGCCGTCAGCGACGCGGAAACTCACGTCGCGCAACAACACTCGCCCGGTGGGCAACCGGTACCATACGCCGTGGACATCGATGTGTGCCATGTGGTTCTCGTTCATCCTAAAACCCCACGTCAGCCCCCATCGGGGCATGCCGTGGGGCTATGAATCTCTGTGCCTCCGTGTGAGGGCGGCCGCTACAGCACACGGTCGCATGCGACCGTCACTACTACCACTTCTCCCAGATCGGCTCGGGGCTCTCGTAGACGCGCTGATCGCGGCCGAACACCACGAACCGGTCGAAGCCACGGGCGAACCAGCGGTCGTGGGTGACGGCGATGACGGTGCCTTCGAACGATTCGAGACCCTGCTCCAGCGCCTCGGCGCTGTGCAAATCAAGGTTATCGGTGGGCTCGTCGAGCAGTAGCAGGGTTGCCCCGTCGAGCTCGAGCAGCAGGATCTGGAAGCGGGCTTGTTGGCCGCCCGACAGCGTCTCGAAGCGCTGTTCGGCCTGTTGTGTCAGCTCATAGCGCCGGAGTTTGCCCATGGCGGCGGCGAGGTTGAGCGAGTTGTTGGTCCACAAGATATCGAGCAACGTCTTGCCCACAAATTCGGGGTGTGCGTGCGTCTGGGCAAAAAAACCGGGCACCACGCGCGAACCGAGGCGCCACGAACCCTGGGTGTGCACCGTCTCGTCGCCGGCGATCATGCGCAGAAAGTGCGATTTGCCCGTGCCGTTGCCCCCCAAGATAGCCACGCGGTCGCCGAATTCGATTTCGAGGTCGAACGGTTTGGTCAGGTTCTCGAGCACGAGACCCTTGGTAATCACCACCTGAACGCCGGTCCTGCCGCCGCGCAAGCGCACTTTGACGTTTTGGACCTGGGGCGGCGCCTCGGGCGGGCCGTCTTCTTCGAAGCGGCGCAGGCGTGTCTGCATGGCGCGGTACTTAGGCGCCATTGCGTGGCTGCTCTTGGCCTGGATAGCCAGGGTTTTCACCAGCTCGACCAGCCGCTCGCGCTCTTGGTTCCAGCGCAGCAGCAGTTCGGCAAAGCGTTCGTGACGGGCCTGGCGCGCGTCGTTCCAGGTGGCAAACCCGTCGCCGTGCACCCAGACGGTGTTGCCTTTGGAGCCGTATTCAAAGGTCACGATGCGCGTGGCGGCTTTGTTGAGCAGCTCGCGGTCGTGGCTGATAAACAAAATCGTCTTGCGGCTGGCGACAATCTGGTCTTCGAGCCAGCGTTTGCCGGGCACGTCGAGGTAGTTGTCGGGTTCGTCGAGCAACAATACTTCGTCGCCACCGCGGAAGAGTACTTCGAGCACGATGCGTTTCTGTTCACCGCCCGAAAAGGTATTGACTCTGCGCTCGGCCATCGCGTCGAACGGCTCCTCGAAGGCGGCCATACAGGCGACGTCCCACAGAACTTCCATGTCGTACCCGCCCACGTCGCCCCAGTCGGTGATGGCCTCGGCATAGGCCATCTGGCTTTCTTCGCTGCCTTCGCTGTTCATCAGGCGTTCGGCGGCGATGAGTTTTTCGCCGGCACTGCGCTGACTGGGGGGCAGCACCGAGATGAGCAGATCGCGCAGTGTCGATTCGTCGCGCACCGAGCCGATGAACTGGCGCATGATACCCAGTCCGCCAGAGGTGACGATATTGCCTTCTTGGACGGGGATGTCGCCCGCGATCATGCGCGCCAACGTCGTCTTACCCGTACCGTTGGGGCCCACAAAGGCAGCTTTGGCACCGTCACCGATCCGGAAATTCACGTCGCGCAACAGCACCCGGCCGTCCGACAACGAATAATACAACTCACTGACGTCGATGTGACCCACAACTACCTCGTATAAAGCGCATT
>JBJOJU010000213.1:0-8394 GCA_046046485.1 Chloroflexota bacterium
TCGAGATTGGCACGGCGGAATTCGCGCAGGTAGTGCAGATCGCAGGGCATGAAAATCCGCGGACTCGTGTCGCCCGCTGCATCGAGGTGTGCATAGAGTTTCTGGGCGCGGTCATAGCGGATGACCACGTTGACCACGTACGAGCCGGCGTGCTGCGCGATATACGACCCGAGGTCGGCGGCGTATGGGCGGCGTGGGCAATAGACCCCGAGCTGTTCGAGACGTTTGGTGTATTTGGGCACGGCGGTGAAATTGTCGACGCCCACGAATGTCACGTGGTAGCCCAGCCGCAGGAAAATGCGCATCCAGCCGTCTGCGACCGCCGAACCGGCGTCTTGGTCGGGGGTAGGGTAGGTCGCATCTGCGAACAATATCCGCCCGTTGCGGCTCTGTTCGGCGGCGCGGCGCGGATCATCGCCGTAGGCCCGTCGCCCCTCCAGCGCCGCTGCCCACTTTTCGGTGAACAACGCATGGTTGCGCGTCTGGTAAGCCTTGACCCCCGACGCCACATCGCGACCCGACGAGACGCCCTCGAAGTGGACGACCATCGAGCCGGGTTGGTAGACGACCCGATAGCCGGCGGCCTTGACCGCCATGGCCAGGTCGGCGTCTTCGTAGTACGCCGGCATGAACGCCGTAGGAAACATCCCTACGCTGCGGAACAACGCGGTGCGCAGCATAATCGACGCACCAGAGCAGTAATCGACGTCGCGCAGGTAGGTGTAGTGCGGCAGCATCGGGTATTCGCCCCGGCCGTAGTTCCAGCCTTGCCCGTTGGCCCAGATAATCCCGCCGGCTTCCTGCAGGAACCCATCCGGGTAGAGCAGTTGTGAGCCGACGAGCCCCACGTTGGACTGGTCGGCAAATGTGGCGTACAGGGTGTCGAGCCAACCCGGCAGCACATAGACGTCGTTGTTGAGGAACACGACGAATTCGCCGCGCGCTTCGCTCGCCCCACGATTGCAGGCAGCGATGAAGCCGTGATTCTGCGCTTGCGTGATGCAGCGGATGGGGGCGAGGTCGGCAAAAAACGCGGCTGTCTCGTCGGTCGAACGGTCGTCGACGACGATGATTTCGAACGGGACGCGCACGCGACTGACCAGAATCGACTCGACGGCCGTGATGGTGTATTTGAGTTGGTTGTAGACCGGGATGACGATGGTCACCACGGGAGTGGGCGCTTGGATCGCCGCGCACGCCGCCATCCGTTGGCGGATGACTGCCGCTTGCGTCGTGCGTTCTGCTGCGGTCAACGGGGAGCCTGCCTGAGCGGCGAAGTGCGTGAACTCGCGTGCGACCGGGTAGGGGAAGGGCATGTCCGACAACGGATTGAGCAGTTCGTCGGCGTGCGGGTAGCGTTCATACCCCCCCGCGATGTAGTGCTCGACCGGCTCGGCGAGCCGCGACAGCTGCGGGGTGCGTGCCCAGTAATTACTCAGATCGAAGACCGGCGACGGGTCACGGTGCTCGCGGAACCCAATCAGCAAATAGTGGGCCAGTGGGTTGTACCCCGTCCGAGCGACGTCGCTGTTCTGATCGCGATACCAGCGTGAATGGAAAAAATAACTCGTCACCCCGCTGCCGTGCCAGGTCCCCCGCATGTAGTGCACCAGTGTGTTCGCCTGTGCTTCGCTGGGGAGCATGTTGTAGCGCCGGTAGACCGCCGGATCGAAGAGCGGATTGGGGCAGACGTTGTGCGCATCGCCGACAGTCAGATAGTGCAGCAGTGCATCGCCCACCGGCGTGCGCAGCTGACTGCGGTAGTAGGCAGCGTCGAACAAGCGTGGGTAGGTGCTCAACAACACCAACGCCTCGGGCACGGTGTCGGCGCGCAGCCGATTCAACACCAGCGCGACGAGCCGGATGATCAGCGGCCCGAGGCGGCCGAATAGCCCATACAGTCGGCAAAAAAACGCCAGCCGGCCATCGGTTGCTGGTCGTAGTGCCGCGTCGGCCGGGATGTCGATGGTGATGCGGGACTGCCGCACGCTGCGCAGTCGATAGGTCGCGCTGTGCGCGTCGTACGCACAGTCGAGCGGAATCAGCGCGTCGGCGTGGTGCGACGGCACTTCGTGCGGGTTGGGGGAATGTTTCGACTGCTGCGTCATGGAAATCTGTTGCTCTTCGGCTCGGGGCGTCGTTCAGCGACGGCGCCAAAAGTGGAGGGTGCGCAAAATACGGACATAGGGTGCCTGCTCGGCGATGATTGCCTGGAGCTGGCTGTTCTCGTGGGCTTGGGCAGCGACCACACTGCTCAGCCAGGCGATTTCGGCGCTGGCAGCGGCGTTTTGGGCCGTATACCACTCCGACGCGGCCTGTGCCGACGCCGCTGCTTCGTCGAGTTGCTGGTGCAGCTTGCGTTCGAGTTCGGTGTATTGCGCCCGGTATTCGACTTCGCGATTGTCGATGAACGCCTGGGCCTGCCGGTGATTGGCGGCGATCTCGTCGTGCAACCCGATGATGATGGCGTCACGTTCGGCAATCGCCCGCTGGGCTCGATACTCGACTCCGAAGCGTTGCGCGTCTGCCACGAGCCCGTCGGCCACGATACACGCTGCCGCGCGGCGCCGCAGGTCGTCGAACGCGGCGTGGCTGCCTGCACCGTCGAGCTGCTGTCCGAAGAGACGATAGGCTTCGGCCGCAAGCCGGTGGACGAGCGGCGCATCTGCGGCTGGTTCGGTGCGGGGGGCCGTGTGATGGCGTTGGTCACGCACAATCGCGGCATCGACGCGGTCGCCGGCTGGGCTGCCAGCCACGGGCACCGTCGTGTCCGTCAGTGCCGCGATCGGTGCATATGCCGAGCGCCAGTCTGCCAGCAACGCGTCGTATTCGACGGCGCAACGCGGCGCGCTCCGGGAAGCGTATTCGGCCGACAGCATGCTGCACAGCCAGAGCGCCAGAGCGGCGTCGAGGGGCATGGCGTCGCGGGCTGCCAGCGACTGGGCGACTTCGAGGGGGTGACGGACCGGCACGACGACCAGGGGCACGTGCCCCTGCCGACGAGTCACCGTCAGCCAGTGTTCGAGCGTGTAACAGACCCGGGGGTCTTTCAGCACGTAGTCACCCGCCGGGCTGCACGCCTCGGTCAGGTAGCTCTCGAATGCGTCTGCAAGCCCGGGATCGAGCGGCTGTGCGGGGTGCGTTTCGGGGAGCCGGAGCTCACACCAGTCGCTGCCCCAGTGCTGCAGCGCGAGCGTATTCAACCCCACAAACGCGACCGGTTCCCAGTGACCCGTCGCGTTGTGAAACGTGTTAGTGTCGAGTTCGCCGGGAATCTCAAACCCCAACGTATGCATCAACCGCGACAGCGCCGAAGTGCCACTGCGGTGCATCCCTGCGATGTAGAGAATGGTCGACATCTGTGTTTCCTGCATAATCTAGGGCAGTATAACACACCGCGTTTTTCGCCGATTCTGTGCTATGGAACGACGAATCGTCGCACGCCGCGTCGTCGCCGATTGAATCGGGTATACTTCGCATATGTGCCCTGCCGACGGGCGGGCGCTGCTGCAGAGGGCACCATGCAACGAAACGTCATCATCCACTATCATCTGTTCAAAAACGCAGGTTCGACGGTGGATCATATCCTCGAACGCGAATTCGCTGGTCGCTTCGGGCAAATCGAAGGCGAGCACCCGTGGTCGGTGCTGGGCGATGCCGAAATGACCGACTACCTCGACGCGAATCCACACATCGCCTGTGTCACCAGCCACCAGGCGACCCTCTACCAGCAGGTGCCGGCGCACCTCAATATTTTGCCGGTGCTCTTCCTCCGCCACCCCATCGACCGGGCGCACTCGGTCTACGAATACGAAAAACGCCAGACGGGGAGCACCACCCACGGGTCACGTCGCGCTAAAGAACTCGATTTCGACGGGTACGTCCGTTGGCGCCTCAGCCCCGAGGGGGGGGCGGTCATCCGCAATTTCCAATCGCGCTGCGTCTCGGGTCGGCGGAACCCGGGTCTCGCTGCGACGATGAACGACGCCGCCATGCGCGATATCGCACTGGCACACATCAATCGGATGCAGTTTTTCGGCATCGTCGAGGCATTCGACGAATCGATTGCCTGGATGCGCAGCTTCCTCGAACCCGTCTTCCCCGGGCTCGATTATCGCTACGAGCGCGTGAACAGCAACGCGGGTCGGGCGAAAACGATGGAAGAGCGCCTGGCAGCGATCGAAGCCACGCTCAGTGTCGAGACCTACGCCGCATTGCAGCGCGAAAACGCCATCGACAGCGAACTCTACGAAACAGCCTGCAGACGATTCGCCGCGCGCTAGCGCCCGTTCGCCTGTGTCACGACCAGATCGCCGCTCGCGGCGACCACGACACGCCACCCCGTCGGCACGACGGTGGTGGCGTCGAGTTGTGTGACGATCGCTGGGCCAGCAAAGACATCGCCGGGACGGAGCGCGCTGCGGTCATAGATCGCCGTCGCCTGTGGCTGGGCGTCGTCGTCGACGGCGCACGCTGCCCAGCGATTCGGGGTGCAGACCCCGCTGCGCGACGGTTCCACCGCCTGCGGAATCAGCGCGGGTTCGTTGGCCAACCGGTGTGCCAGCGCGACACATTCGATCGCCCGGTCGGGCATCGCATGCCCGTAGCGCTGGGTGTGCAACCGGTGGAACTGGTCGGCGACCGCCGCGAGGGCGGCAGCGGTGCTGACCGGCGTGGTGAGGAATGGCACATCCAGCTCGAAGACTTGCCCCCGGTAGCGCAGCGCCAGCGTGATGGTGTGCGCAAAGGTGTCGGGGTTTTCGCCGTCGCTCGCGAGTGCCGTGCGCAACTCGGCCGTGGTGTCGTCGATAATCGCCTGCACCGCCTGGGTCGTCAACGTGTCGAGTGGCGCCAACACCGGGCGACTCGTGTGACGTGTCACCGCCGCCGTCACCATCCCCAGTGCCGACAGCACACCCGGGTAGCGCGGCACGATGACCGTCTCCATCCCGAGCTCCTCGGCGAGGGCGACTGCGTGGAGCGGGCCTGCCCCGCCGAATGCCACGAGTGCGTATTCCCGTGGGTGCTCGCCCCGTTCGACCGATATCGTCCGCACTGCTCGCGCCATCGCAGCATTCACCACGCGGATAATCCCCAGCGCAGCGTCACTCCGGCTGCTCCCTGCTGCGTGCGCAACCACGTCGACCGCGGCGTCGGCCCGGGGAGTGTCGAGCTGCATCGTCCCACCCAAAAATGCATCGGGGCGCAGTCGCCCGAGCACCACATTGGCATCGGTGACTGTCGCAGCCGTCCCCGTGCCGTAGCACGCAGGTCCGGGGCGTGCACCGGCGCTCTGTGGCCCGACGCGTAACGCACCGGCGCTGTCGATGCGGGCGAGCGAGCCGCCGCCAGCGCCCACCGTGTGGATGTCGAGGCTGGGCAGGCGGACCGGCAACCCACCCACTGCCGACCCACTACTCTGGGGCAATGCGCCGTCACACAGCGCGACGTCGGTCGACGTACCGCCCATGTCGAAGGTGATACAGCGGGGGTACCCCAACGCCTGTGCGACACGGAACGCTCCGACGATTCCCCCTGCCGGACCCGACAGCGTCGTGCGGGCGGGGAGCTCATAGGCGCCCGCGACCCCCATGCTGCCGCCGTCTGATGCCATGACCCGTAGTTTCGTCGTCGCAGGGAGACGTGCCGCCAAATCACCCAGGTAGCGTTGCATCACCGGTGCGACATACGCATTGACCACGGTCGTGACCGTGCGCTCGTATTCGCGCGCTTCGCGCAGAATCCGGTGCGACACACTCACGTGCCACGCCGGATTGTGTGCCGCAAGCAAGGCGGCGATTCGTTCTTCGTGTTCTGGATTTACATAACTGTGCAGCAAGCACACCGCAATGGCTCGGACGCAGGCTGCATCGAGCATCGGGAAGAGTGCGGTCACCGCGGCGTCGTCGAGGGGGCGCACAATCTGGCGATTGTGGGTCGTCCGTTCGGCGACGCCCATCCGCAGTGCCGTGGGCACGAGCGGCTCGGGGCGTGTCTGGCCGAGGTCGTAGAGCGACGGGCGGTCACCTCTGCCGATCGCCAGCACATCCGTGAATCCTGCGGTCGTGACGAGCGCGGTCACCGCGCCACGGCGTTCCAGCAGCGCATTGGTCGCCACCGTGGTTCCGTGGATCAGCACATCCGGCGCTGGGTGCAGCGCGACTTCGTCGAGGAGAGCTCGGGCTGGGTTATCGGGGGTGCTCAGCCGTTTTGCAATCTGTATCGTCCCGTTTTCGATGCGGACAAAATCGGTGAATGTCCCGCCGGTGTCGACTCCCATGCGCATACCGCTGTCCTCGGCTGTGGTGTTTCTTTTCCTCTGCATTATATCGCGACGAAATGCGGTAAGATGGCGCTACGGCACCTGCACAGAAAGCGAGCACAGCGATGCGTACGAATTGGTCACGCAATCTCATCTATCGGGCAGGGGAAGTCCATCGGCCGCAGACACACGCCAGTCTGCAGCGGATGGTCCGCGACGCCCAGACGGTCAAAGTGCTCGGTTCGTGCCACTCGTTCAACTCCATCGGTGACACCGACGGGACCCATCTCATCCTCGATCACCTCCCCGACGCTCTCGAAATCGACACCGCCCGCCACACCGCCCGCGTGGCCGCTCAGATGCGCTACGGCGCGTTCGCGCAACGAATTGCTGCGGCCGGGTATGCCGTGCCCAACATGGCCTCGTTGCCGCATATTTCGCTCGCAGGTGCCATCGCGACCGCGACCCACGGCTCTGGGATGCGCGTGGGCAACCTCGCCACTCCCGTGGTGGGGATGACCGTGGTGCGTGCCGACGGCGAAATCGAAGAATGGTCGGCCGCGACTCACGGCGATGCCTTCGCCGGTATGGTCGTCCACCTCGGCGCATTGGGTGTCGTGACCCACCTCACGTTGGCTCTGGTGCCCAGTTTCGATGTCCGCCAAGACATCTACGTCGACCTGCCGTTTGCCACCGGGATGGAGCATTTCTCCGAAATCATGGGTTCGAGCTACAGCGTGAGCTTGTTTACGACCTGGGGTGACGGCGTCATCGACCAAATCTGGCGCAAAAGCGTCGCCGGCGAGCACGACACGTTCCCGTCCGAGTGGTATGGTGCCCGCCAGGCGACCCGGGCGTACCACCCCATCGCCGCGCTCGACGGAGCACCTTGCACCGAGCAGTTAGGCGTCAGCGGCCCGTGGCATGCGCGACTCCCCCACTTCCGAATGGAATTCACGCCCTCCAACGGCGACGAGCTCCAGAGCGAATACTTCGTCGGGCACCAAGACGCGGTGTCGGCCCTCGAGCAGCTCTATGCCATCCGTCGTGACATCAATCCGTTGTTGCACGTCTGTGAAATCCGCACTATTGCGCGCGACGACCTCTGGTTGAGCGGGCAGTACCAGCGTGACTCGGTGGGTATTCATTTCACATGGAAAAATAACTGGGCTGCAGTGCAACGCTTTTTACCGACGATTGAGGGGATCTTGGCCCCCTACGGCGTCCGACCGCACTGGGGGAAGCTCTTCACCATGGATCCGGAGCGCATCCGCGCGACCTACCCGCGGCTGCACGACTTCCAGCGGCTCCTGCAGACCTACGACCCCAGCGAAAAATTCATGAACGAGTATCTCGTCGGCCTCGGGATTACCAAAAACATCGTCTAGGTTGTTGCTGCGCTGGCCGATGCAGCACGCCTACCGTGCTGCATCGGCTTTTTTCACCCACCCCATCCGTTGGACATACACCGCAAGCGTGCGCCGCTCGTGGACATTGCATTTGTGCATGACCTTACCGAGGTGCTGTTTGACGGTGTGCGCACTGATACCCAGCCGATCAGCGATCTGCTGATTGGTCAAGCCTTCGCAGACGAGGGCCACGACGTCGGTTTCGCGCTGACTGAGCAACGTCGCGCGCTGCGACACCGGCGCGCCTCGCAGCATCCGCGCTGTTTCGCTGACGTGGGTGTAGAGCTGTGGTGCGTGGTAATAATTGACCTTGTCGCGCCGGTGTTGGCGGAGACGATGGGCCAATATGTGCAGATCACGTCGAGTGATGTGCTCGTCGATGAACAATCCCACCCCGTGCGCCAGGGCGATACAGACTTCGATCGGCGTCAGCTGGCCAATGATCCCGATCGATAACGTATGGTACTGGTCACGCAAAACCCCGGCCAGCGCCAAGCCGCTGATGCCGGGGAGTGTCTGTTCGACGAGGACGACGTCGACCGGGGTGCGCCGCAGCGCCCGCAGTGCTTCGGTCGCACTCCCCGCTTCACCGACGACGTGCCAGTTGGCGAGTCGGGAAACGAGCCCATGGATTCCTTCGACGATGAATGGCCGCGAGTGCACGATCAGCAGATTGATCGAATCCATGTGACGTCCCTTCTCTCAGAAGAAATGGGCGTGACA
>JBJOJU010000229.1:0-5018 GCA_046046485.1 Chloroflexota bacterium
TGGTGCCTGGTTCGCTTCCGCCGGTGGCCGCACCCCGGCAGAACTCGGGCGCGACGAGGGGCAGCTCATTGTCGGGATTGCCGATTCTCTGCGCGCCGCTGGGATCCCCATCCGCTCCGTCAGTGTCGGCTCAACCCCCACCGGCTGGAGCGCGGCGACGGTGCCCGGTGTGACCGAAATCCGCCCGGGGACCTACGTATTCAACGATTTGATGCAACAACGAGCCGGTGCCGCGACCCCCGACGACGTCGCGTTGGCCATCCTGTGCACGGTCATCAGTCGGCCCAGCCCGACCACGCTGACAGTCGACGGTGGCTCCAAGACGTTCTGTGGCGATATCAACTACGAAAAAGCCGGTCTCCCCGGGTACGCAACCGTGAATGGATACCCTGGAGCGTTGGTTCGGATGTCCGAAGAACACGGGGTTGTGTCGTTTCCAGAGCCGGTCGACATCCCAGTGGGCAGCCGAATTGCCCTCACCCCGATCCACGTCTGTACGACCATCAATCTCTCAGAGACTGCATATTTCTGTGATGCGACGAGCGGCGATTGCCAGCCCGTCACAATCCGCGCGCGGGGGAAACGCACATGATTCAGCCCACTATTCACCTACACATTGCTACCGACGAGTGGCTCGCCAGCGCGGCCAACCCTCTCGCGCTCCCCCAGTGGGCCCAACTCCCGTATCGTCGTCTCGTCCACACCGTCACCGGTGCACCCGTCGCCCAAGCCACCACGATCCGGCTCGTGGCAAGCCCAACCACGTTGTGGGTCCGCTTCGACTGTGCCGATGCCGATGCCTGGGCGACGCTGACCGGGCACGACGACCCGATCTACACCGAAGAAGTCGTCGAGCTGTTCATCGCGTCGGGGAGTGACCGTCCGCACCGCTATTACGAGCTCGAGGTCAACCCGCTCAACACTCGCTTCGACGGCATAATCCACAACCCTGACGAACAGCGCCCCACCATGACCCTCGATACCCGGTGGGATCCGCCGTGGCAAAGCTGGACGGCAGTCGATCCCGCTGGCTGGCAGTGCTGCATGGCGATTCCGTGGCACAGTCTCGGCGTTTCGGACGGACGTGGGAGCTGGCGCTGCAATTTCTATCGCATCGATCGCCCCCGCGACGGTACACCGTCGAGCGAATCTGCCTGGTCGCCGACTCGGCGCGTCCCGGCCGACTTTCACATCCCCTCGCAGTTTGGTACGTTGGTCATACACGAGTAATCCATGCAACATACTCATCTCAGCGAGGTGACGGCGTTCCAGTGCGCTCTCGCTGCTGCCGAGGCACCGGTCGATTTCACGACGCTTGCCGGGTTGCTCGGCACACCATTCCTCTTGGTGGGTAGTGAAGAATGGCTTGATCGCGCAGTCTTGCAGCTCGCGCCGCGGATGCCGACGACCCTGCCAGCCGGCGTGTGCACCTTTCACGCCCTACGCTATGCGCGCCTCGCTGCGCTCGGTTGGCAGGTCGAGACCACCCTCGTCACTTCATCAGCGGCAGCAGTCGAAAACCCCGAACTGACCACACTGTGGCCTTCGTTCTGCGTGCTCCAGCCCGGGACGCGGGCAGCCCTCTGGCGTGGCACCCCGCGTGTCGGTGATTCCAGCGGCTATTCCGCGGCCGAGTACGGCGACGCGCTCGCGGCCGCACCGAACGGTATGTTCGTGACGCACGGCTACATGACTGGGCAGGGAGGCCCGTTTGAGCCACGTGAACAGATCCGATTCGCGCTCGGGCTGTTGCGTGCACAGACAGTATTCCGCTTTCCGACGCCGCAGCATCCATTGCGGCTCGCCCAGGCATGGCACGTGGGCATCAACAGTCTCGAAGTGATTGCACTCGCCGCTGAGACTGCAGCACCACTCTCGATCGTCGCAGATACGGTCCATGCAGTCTTTCAGACGTACCGTGAACGCGCACAGTTGGCGAGAACCTGCCTGCTGCAGTGGATCGACGCGGCAGAGACGGGACGGCACGGTGAGCAGACCAGCACGGCGGTGTCGTCACTGTTCGACGACATCGACTACCTCTACGGCATCCTCGTGGCGCAGTACCCAGACGCAAAAAGTCGCCGCGCGTTGAGTATCCCCGAAGGGGAGCTCATCGCTGCGGCGTGTCGAGATCTTAAAATCGTATACAGTCAGTTGGTTGAGGTTGTTTCGACGTGGGACGTGCAGACTGCAGCAAACGTGGTGGGCCGGCCTGGATTCGAACCAGGAACCAAGTCGTTATGAGCGACGTGCTCTGCCATTGAGCTACCGGCCCGTTGCTAGGTGTATCCTAGCATGGAGCATCACTCCGACGCAAATCAGCAGCCGTTCTTCAGTAGTCGACACCGGTCGAAGAGCCCAGCACCGAACTCCCATAATCGCCACGGCAACGAAAACTGCCACTCCCACACTGCTGGCCACTGCAGCCCGCGGCGCATCTGTGTCACTTCGTTGAATACCGTCGCATTGATAATCAGTCCGCCATTCCACACCACCAGAATCGCCACGACGACGGTAATACCCAAGCGCCAATGGCGCTGCACAGAGCGATCAAACAGCCACGCTGCACCAATCACAAACATCGGTGTGCATTCGATGAAGCGTCGAAAACCGAATGCGCCGGTCAAATGCCACGTCGTGCCGAATGCACCGTTCAGCCACATCTGCAGTGCAAAGGTTACCAACAGGGGAAGGGCAACAGTGGGCAGTGTCCACGACATCCACAGCAGCCCGAATAATCCTATCGCCCAAATTGGTGTCCACACCAGCGCACCACGACTCCACGCGGGTACCGAAACCGGCTCCGGCGGCACTGCGCATACTGCTGCTGGGCTCGGGTCATAGTCGATCAGGGTGTCGACCGCGTGCGGGCTGCACAGATTGAGCTTCCCCGAGACTTCACTCGCCGGTTTGGGCACACCATTGACCGCTTGGTATGCAGCAAACTGCGTACTGGCAATGACCAGACAGCCGATTGCCGCCAGCAGAATGCCACGCGGCAGTGTGCGCCAGTCCCATGTGTGGCTCTGCTGCCGTAGCAGCAGGAGCAACGACACGGCGGGCAATACTCCGAATAGTATGAGTTGCTCGCGCACCAAGAACATCCCACCCAATGCCGCCCCCATCGCCAGCCAGGGGCGCGGGGCGGCGATGTCATCGCGATGCCATGCCCAGGCTGCGACGAACAGACTCGTCATAAAAAAACCATTGGCATGGGCGAATGGCATCTGCACCGTCATGTAGAAAACGAGGGGTGTCGCCAACCACATCCCGATGGTCGCGACAGTCGCGCTCCAGTCAGACGCCCATCGCCGAGCGACCCGCCGGGTCACAAGCAACCCGATGAATGCGTACACTGCAGACGCGTAGCAGATGGCACGCTGGTATGGCCAACTGTACCCGTCTGCGGGGATGTTGGTCGCGAGACCGACGGCGTGCGCAGCGCGCAGCGCAACATCGGTGCTGATGAACCACGGCGCCCACAAGAGAGCTGAACCGACGGGTGCAATATTGCCGTACAAGCCCGTCAGTGGGCGGATCCGATTCGGGAGCAGCAAGCTCGTGGCGATACCGGCATTGGGGTTCTTCTCGGCGAAGAACCGATATTCGTTTGCGAAATCGACATCGTGGTCGAACCAGAGCGAGCGCACCCATGCGTAGTACTGGACTTCGTCGGTGGCATAGACCCGCGGGAACGAGCCAGCGAGGGTGAAAATGAAGAGAACGCCGAGCAAAAATTGCCCGGCGTCTCGTTGGATGAAGCGGCGTATCGACAACTGTGGTTCCTCAGCGCTGTGGGCGTGCAAACGGGACAAACAAGCTGTGTGCGGTACTTGCGACGGTGGTCTCGAACGAGATTTCTGAGCTCGTCGGGTTCCCGGCGCCGTCCAAGAACTTGATGTAGGTCTTGTAGTACTCGTTACCCGTGGTCACTGCGGTCGGTGCGAGGCCGTCGCGGAGGTTCCAGCTGAACGAGGTGCTCGACGTGGTCGCCGCAGCAGTCTTGAGGGGAGCCCAGCGCAACGCGCTGTCGCTGACCGCTGGGCAGCTGCCCGGTGCAGTGCAGACTGCGTTCGCAACCCAGACACCCCAGTGTTTCGCACCGGCAGGTCCGACATAGGTTTCGTCGGTCACCGAGCCGCCTGCGATGTCGACCGTGCCGTCGTACGAACCGGCAGCCACGGTAAAGGTCGGTGTCGGCGGGGTCGCGATGACCGGTGGAGTTGCATCATACGTCAGCGTGTAGAGTTCAACCGGGTCGACATTGCCTGCGCCGTCGGTCAGGTTGACGGTCACGCCGACTTTGCCGGCATACGTTCCCGTGCCATTAGTGAGTAGTTGTGACTGATAGACGTCGATCATCCCCTCGTTGAACTCGGTCACGCGACCACCGATTTCGTACTGCTCGAGCTTCGATGGGTCGGTCACGCCGGTCACTGCGAAGCGACCGAGCATGGTCCGGACATATGCCGTGTCGGCGTATGACGATCCGCCCATTGAGAGTTCGTCGCTGTAACGCGGTACGTTGTAGGGCGACAGCAGGGACAATGTCGCACCCACGGTACTCGCGGTGTCGGTGCGCAGCTTCACCGTGCGCCAGCCTGACACCGGCTTCTTCGAGCGGTCGAACATTTTGACATGGACATAGTTCATCGCATTCGCAGCCAGACCCGTCACATTCAATGTCGGATTCGCGGCGGTAAACACCTTGTAGTCGGCGTTCACCAGTGCTGCGGTGGGAGGTGTCGCACTCGCCGTGACCTTTGCCGTGTAGTACGCGGCCGTACAATCAGCACCGACATAGATAATGCCACTGGCGCTGAGCTTGTTGATGGCAGTCGCGCCGTTCTCGAGCACCACGGTCTGTGAACACGTATTCAACGCGACATCGAAGTCGCCGCTGTGGGTCGTCCAGATGATGTCGGTGCCGTTGGGCTTGAATGTCACCACGAACACGTTCATACGGACGCCCGACTCGTACGGGGCAAACAGAATCGCCGGTTTGTTGTACTCGGTGT
>JBJOJU010000276.1:0-2933 GCA_046046485.1 Chloroflexota bacterium
CCCACAGCAGCGTCGAATAGGGCAATGCTGGTTCGCCGACCGTGCGGAGAAACTCAGAATACTCGTTGAAATGCGTTTCGCCGGTGAAAATCTTGAGATTCCCGACCATGTGCATGATCACAAACCCGTACAGCACAACCCCAGTCACGGCCATAATGGCTTTTTTGCCAATGGTAGACTGGTTCAGGCTCAGCGCAGCCGCCATATCGCATCCTTTTGTTGATACCCGAGGGTCGGGTGGCACCGTTTTGCGCCCGTGATTATACGCTATTTCGCCCGTCTTGTCGAAAACGACACACTGTGCACTACGACCACAGTGCCGATTTGCTACACTGCTGCCATGCACACACTGCGACACCGTTTGTTTGCCTTTGTCTGCTGTATCGCCTGGCTGGTCGATGCCGGCGCAGTCTGGACCGCACACCATCCCCCGGCGGCAGCGCTGCCCACCCCCACCCAGGTCGAGACCAACTACGACAAAGCCGCGGTCCACACGCGTTTGAGCGGGGTGGCCGACGACGCGTATCTCGACACCCAATTAACCCTCGTCGCCCAAATGGGCGCGCCGTGGATCGTCGAACTGTTCCCGTGGGCCTACGCCCAACCACGCTCGGCCTACGGCTACGACTGGTCGGGATTTGACCGCATCGTCGACCGCGCCAACAACCGCGGGCTGCAGATCATCGCCCGTCTCGACATCGTGCCCGCCTGGGCTCGCCCTGCCGACTCGACCGACCGACTGTTACCCCCCCACGCATATACCGCGTATCGGGACTATGTGGTTGCCTTTGCGATCCGCTATTACCCGCGCGGGGTCCACCACATCGTCGTGTGGAACGAACCAAACCTGCGCTTCGAATGGGGCGGTCGCCCGCCCGACCCGGAAGCGTACGCTGCGCTGCTCGCCGCCGTGGCACCCGCCGTCAAGGCCGTTACGCCAGAGATGCAGGTCATCGCCGGTGGGTTGTCGCCCGGTGCTTCACTGGGCGACGAAGGGGCGATTCGGCTCGATGACCGCAGCTACACCGAACGCTTCGTCGCCGCCGGTGGCGCGGCACACATCGACGGCTGGGCGGTGCACGCCTACGGCGCCCAACGCCCTCCCAACGATCCACCCCACTGGGACGTAGTCAATCTCCGGCGGGTCGAACTCGTCCAACAACTCTTCGCCGGCCCGACCCCGATGCCCATCTACATCACCGAAGCAGGTTGGAACGACCACCCGCGCTGGCAATCGGCCGTCAGCGCCGCAGAGCGGATCCGCTGGAGTCGCGGCGCATTTCGCTATGCCCAGACGATTCCGTGGATCCGCTCCATCGCACTCTGGCAGTTCGGTCTACCCGCCCCGACCCGCACCTACCAAGACGGCTGGTTGATCGTGGCCGGCGACGGCACCCCGCGGGCGATCTATTACGAGCTGCAGACGCTCCTGCGCGGCGGGGAATAGAAAAACAGTTGTGGCGTGATATATCACGCCACAACGAGGAATTCTATTCGTCGTCGTCGGTGTCGATCTCGTCGTCGCGGACCCAAAAGACCTCTGCCTCGTCGTCCATGCTGTCGTCGTCCCACGTATCGATGATCTGGGCGTCTTCGTCGATGGGCACTGCGACGGTGGTGCGGGCATCGTGCGGGTTGGGCCGGCGCTGTTTCGGCTTGGGCTTTTCGGGGTCACGGTCGGCCCGGCTGCGGAAGACGATCTTGATCGGGGTCCCGATGAAGCCGAACTTCTCACGCAGTCGGTTTTCGAGGTAGCGTGCATACCCCCAGTGGATCATCGAACTGTCGTTGGTGAAGAACAAAAAGACCGGTGGGTCGATCTGGGGCTGCGTCGCGTAGTAGATACGCAAGTGGGCGCCGACACGAATCGACGTGGGCGGGTGCTCGTGGATTGCTTCGCGCAGCAAGGCATTGAGGAGCGAGGTCGACACCCGTTTTCGGCGCTCGTGGGCGATTTTGAGGGCCGTCGGCAACACCTGTTCGACGCGTTGCCCGGTTTTGGCCGAAATAAACAGCAACGGTGCATACGGGATGAACTTGAACGCCTCGCGGACCACTCGGGTGAAGTGATAGAACGTCTCGTCGTCTTTGATGACCAAGTCCCACTTGTTCACCAAGATACACACGCCTTTGTTCTGCTCGAGGATCATACCCGCGATGTGGGTGTCTTGGGCGGTGACGCCTTCCTCGGCGTCGATGAGGAGCAACGCCACGTCGGAGCGCTCGATGGCGCGCAGGGTGCGCAGCACACTGTGCTTCTCGACGCCGGGTTCGACGCGACCGCGCCGACGCACACCGGCAGTGTCGATGAGCATGGCGGGCTGGCCGTCGATGTCGATGGGCGTGTCGATGGCGTCGCGGGTCGTGCCGGGGATCGACGAGACCACGCTCCGCTCGTTGCCCACCAAACGGTTGAGCAGCGACGACTTGCCCACGTTGGGGCGACCCACCAAGGCGACGCGGACTGTTTCGTCGCGTTCTTCTTCTTCGTTGGGTGGCAACAGGGCGGTGACCGCGTCCAGGACATCACCTGTCCCGATGCCGTGGTAGGCACTCATCGGGATGGGTTCGCCCAGGTTGAGGGTGTAGAACTCGATAGCGTCGATGTTTTTCGCCAGCGTATCAGCCTTGTTGGCGGCCAAGACGATGGGTTTGCCCGACCGTCGCAGCATCTCGGCGACTTCGTCGTCGGCGGCGGTGATGCCGTAGACCGTGTCGACCACGAAGAGCATCACATCGGCTTCTGCCAAGGCGATTTTTACCTGTTCGCGGACTTGTTTGGCGATCTCTTTTTGGGGAGTGCCCTCGGTCAGGTCGTCGTGTTCGAACAAGAGACCGGCCGTGTCGATGACCGTGAATTGACGGCCGTTCCAGATGCAGTCGCCATAGAGGCGGTCACGCGTCGTGCCCGGCAGATCTTCGACGATGGCTTT
>JBJOJU010000292.1:0-3384 GCA_046046485.1 Chloroflexota bacterium
GTGGTACTGTAATGCGCTCTCGCGCGCCGGTCGCATGCGACCGGTGGTACTGCAATGCGCTCTCGCGCGCCGGTCGCATGCGACCGGTGGTACTGCAATGCGCTCTCGCGCGCCGGTCGCATGCGACCGGTCCTACTGCAAACTCCCCCAGACCTCGATTTTCTTGCGGGTGCGGGCAATCACCTCGTCGGTGAACTCGGTCGTGCTGCTATGCCCTTGCAAGTCTGCCGTGCAGATCTGGTCGTAGACCGCTTCGAAGACCGATTCTTGGATCGCCCGCGCCGCCAAGACCCCCTCGGGCCCGCAATAGCTCAACAACGACGCGCCGGCTAAAATCATCGCCATCGGGTTGGCAACATTCTTGCCGAACAACGCCGGCGCGGTGCCGTGCGGTGCCTCGGCCATCACCACCCGCGGCTTCCAGCTGTCGTCGAAGCCGATCAACAGCGACTCGCTGCCGGCGATCGAGCCGAACATCTGCAATACCAGGTCGCTGAGACAGTCGCCGTCGCGGTTCAACGCCGGGATGACCATCGCGTCGCCATGGCCCGCCAACAACAACGCATAGGTCGCGTCGATGAGCTGCGGCTCATACCGTACGCCCGGGTGGCGCTTGGCCGCGGCGTCCATCTCTTCTTTCAACATGCCCTCGTACACCGGGCTGACCGTGTACTTCGGCCCGCCGAAGACCTTGGCGCCGATCTTTTCGGCATACATGAACGCATACTCCGACACCGCTTTGCAGTGCCGGCGCGTAATCGTCTCGGTACGGCAGGCGACCTCGTCGTCACCCGTGCCTTCGCGCCATTCTTTGGCACCGTATGCGTCGCCCACCGCCATGCGGATGACGGCGATCGGCGCGTACGCGCCGGCCACGGTGCGCACGCCGGGGATACGCCGGCCGGTGCGCACGATGACCGTGCCGTCGACCTTTTCGCGCAGAATCGCGTTGGGGCTACCCACGTCGCCCTTGATTTCGGGGGTGATGGTGGCTGCCTTGATGCCCAGCCCCGCCGCCAACATCGCCTCGGCCGCTTGGTCGACCACGGCGTTCTTGGTGGCACGGCGGTTTTCGAGCGAGAGGTCGAAGCGTTGGAACTCGACCTGCACCCCGGTCACGCTGGGCTGCAACACCCGCAAGCCTTCTTCGAGCAGCTCCTGCCCGGTCTGGTCCCCTTCGAGCACTACGATGGTGCGTGCCATTGGTTTATCGCTTTCTATAGCAGAGAAAAGGCAGGTCGTTAGCTCAGCAAGGCATCTTTGGCCAGCACGCCGCGCGCCGTCAGATCCCGGTAACGCTCGATGGTGTCGCGCACAGCGTCGCCCAGCGGGGTGTAGGGCAGCGTGCCGATGAGTTTCGCCAACGGCGCCGCCTCGTATTCGTCTGGGAAGGGCAAGGTGTTGTCGCTGTGGGTGATCTGCCCGCGTGATGCCGGCGCGACGGCGCTGATTGCTGCGACCATTTCGTCCATGCTCACCAAGCTGCCGCGCAGGTTGAAAATCTCGGCCCCGGCGAAGGGCACCCGCGCGCACTTGATGAAGGTTTTCGCCACGTCATCGGCGTAGTGATAATCGGCCCGGCCACCGAAGGGAATCGCGTACGGCGCCCCGACCGCTGCCGCAAACATCGCTTTGGTGGGCGCCGAGGTCATACCTTGGTCGCGGCCGGTGCCGTAGACGATATACGGGCGCAAGCCGATGCTGGGGAATTTCTGCTCGTGCCAATAGACCCGCGCCGTCCCCTCGTTCGCCTGTTTGTAGACGCCGTACAACGACGTCGGATGCCCCACCAATCCGTGCGCGATGGTTTGTCCGGCCGGGCTGTCGACGTTGTCGTAGACCGCCACCGACGACGCATAGACGATTTTGTTGATGCGGTCTTTGCGCTTGTTGGCCGCCTCGAACATGTTGACGGTGCCCACCACATTGACCTGCGCCCCCAGCGTCGGGTTGGCACGGCAGAAGGGCACTTGCAACGCGGCCAGGTGGATGATATGGGTGATGCCGTGGTCGTCGAGGGTTTGTTCGACGGTTTTGAGGTCGGTGACATCGCCGTTGACAAAGGT
The DNA here is from genome assembly GCA_046046485.1 of Chloroflexota bacterium. Classification (GTDB taxonomy): domain Bacteria; phylum Chloroflexota; class Chloroflexia; order Chloroflexales; family Roseiflexaceae; genus UBA965. The sequence continues at coordinate 2,067 of JBJOJU010000292.1, forward strand.
GATTTTTGCCAAATCGGCGTCACTCATCAGCTGCTTGAGTCGCTTGGGTTCGCCACCGATGTCGAGGATGACGGGCGGTAACCCCTCGTCGACGAGGTTTTTGGCGACCCACGAGCCGATACACCCCAGGGCCCCGGTCAGCAAAAAGCGTTCGGACATCACACCCTCCTCTGGTCGTTCGTCGGGCGAACGCGGAGCCGCCCACGGTGGCACTCCGTCGTGTGTCTGGTCGGTCTAGAAGCGGTCGGCGGCAATCACACTGGCGGCGCGGTGGCCGATTTCGACGGCGAAATTTGTCCCGCGGTCCCACGGGTAGACATGGCTCATACTCGCCCAGTACAACCCGTCGACGGGCGTCTTGATGGGCGGGATGTTGCGACTGTGGTCGACGGGTGCAACCGGTTGCGCGTAGCGCTCACGGTGCATCCAGGCCCCGGTGATCCAGTCACGCTCGAAGCGCGGGTTCACCCGCTGTAGCGCCGGCAAAAAGTGCTCGATGATCTCGTCGCGCGTCATCGTCATGTACGGGTGGTCGACCGGCACATAGTCGCCGCAGTACAACAAATGGTCGCCGTTGTAGTGCTTCGGGTCGACGAAATGCGTGTGCTCGACCATGGCCAACATGGGGAACTCGGGTTTGGGCGTGTTGATCCAATAATCGTCGCTCGTCAATGGCTCTTTGAGCGCCAATGTCAGCACCATCGCACCCAGCGATTGCAGTTTGTCGATGCCGGCCAGGTACGACGCCGGCAGTGACACGACCAACCGCTTGAGCACTTCGGGGCCGGTGGTGACCAACACGCGGTCGGCACTGATGACCTCGCCGTTGGCCGCGGTGGCGACCCAGTGGTTGCCGTCGTAGGTCAAACCGGTGAGCGGGCGGTCGAGGAGCACTTTGGCGCCGTTGCGGGTCACGTGCGCCACCAGGTCATCGGCCAGTGCTTGGAAGCCGCCGCGGTAGTAGCCTAGCTTGAACGTCCGCGCTTTGAAGCGCGACCAGAGCCAAGCCATGTTGACGGTCTCGGCGTGCACGCCGAACTTGCCGCGCAGCAGCGGCTCGATCATGCCGCGGTAGGCGTTTTCGCCCATGATACGCCAGCTCCAGCTCGCCGCAGTCTCGCGTTCGAGCGGGCGCCAGTCGCGCACGACGTATTTCAAATAGGCTATCGCGAACCCGAACCGCACTCGGTCGACAAAGGGCATCAACGGCAGCTGGAGCACTTTCACCGGGCTGTCGAGCTGCCAAGTGCGGTCTTTCCACCACTGCACGGTGCGTGGGGCGGAGTAGATGAGTTTTTCGGTGGTGCCGATGGCGGCG
>JBJOJU010000307.1:0-4329 GCA_046046485.1 Chloroflexota bacterium
CCACCGAGCCAAATTCTCCCTGATGCGCAAACCGCCATCCGTGTCGGAAAAAACCGGTTGCGTGCCATGGTCACGGATGATTCAACGGTGAAACAAGTCGCGATGGAGCTGTACAGCAACACATCCACGACTAAAACGAAAGTCGTTTGTGCCATCACAGCCACGAAGACATGGCAATGTGAGTTCACCGTCCCGCGGACATGGCGGTTCGTCTACTATCGTCTGCGTGCGGTCGACGCCTACGGTGGCGTCAGTCGCTGGACCGAGTGGTACCGCGCATCCATCGATCGTGATGCACCGAGCTTCGACCTTTCCGACGCTACTGTGGCCATGCTGGCTGCAAACACGATCGGCGGCGCGGGCATCAATCTCACGGGCGCCATCTCAGACACGGGCTCACTCGCGAAAATGGTCGTCTGCGACGATACCATGGCCGTGTGTGGCGCAACGCCATTGACGAGCGGAAGCACTGCGACCCCACTCCTCGTATCCGGCACCGTGACCAAGACGACACCAATTGCTGCACAGCCGTGCAGTGCGCTTGATGCCGACAGTTACACACGCTACCCGATTCCTCTGAGCGACCCGGACTACCTCCGCGTCACGTCGCTCGCGCTGACGCTCAAATTGGCGCATCCCGCTCCCGCAGAGCTCGCACTGCTGCTGCAATCCCCGTCCGGTACCATCGTGCCACTCGTCGATGCTGCGACTGCGACCGCACAACAGCTGCACGTCCGGTTCCTCGATACAGCACCCAATACCATCACCACACTCCCAAGCGACACACCGATGCCAGCCACTCCGGAAGATATTCACCCGGCGGTCGCACTGACCACATTCAGTGGCGAAATCATGCGCGGCACCTGGTACGTACTCGCCTGCGACACGACCGCGAATGCAGCGAGCGGCTCCATCCAGTCTGCAACCCTAGCCCTCACCGCTTCCTCCCAACTCACCTCCGCTGGACTCGGCGCTGCGTGGACATTCCCCCTCACAAACACCGATGGTGTCGACAGTGAACCCAGAAATATCAAACTCTGGGCCATGGACGCTGCCAACAACGCGAGTCCTGCACGCAGCTATACCGTGAACATCGACACCGTCGCGCCGCAACTCAGCGCCACGCAGGTCATCACGCAAATATTGAATGGGGGCTCGGGCACGGTCCTCAGCGGGATGGTGACCGACGGGGGAGCTATCGATCGCGTCATCGCCAATGTCTACAACGGAGCGGTCCAAGTTTCCAGCGCATCATTGCCACTCACCCCCAGCGTCGTACCGAGCGCTTCTCTGTACGCGCTCCGTGGCGGACGAAGCGTCGCGAGCGCCGCCTGGAACCTGAGCTACACCGACACTACACTCGATCCGGGCACCTATGCCATCCAATTGACCGCGTATGACCGTGTCGGGAATGCACGCACGAGTGAGGTTTTCACGCTCACTGTCCCAGAAATCATCCCACCCACGGTGCGTGCGACACGCGCGCATTCGTCCTCCGGTCCGTCGGGTGTGACGATCGATGCGCGCATCAACCCAGGCAATGCACCGACGACGGTCACTATGCACCTTGCGCTCGATTCGGAAATTTCCCATAACCCATCGCAGTCGCTGATTTCGACGTGGTCGTCTGACGGCAATGTCATCACGAGCGGCGTCTTGTCGGATATTTCGCCGCTCGCCAATGAACGCTATCGGCAAATCGCCGACAACGGCCGAGATGTCATCGTGCTCACTGCATCCGGCATCATCACGAATATCGTGCCATCAGCAACCCAGTCACGAGACTACACACTACCGGCGTCGGTCAACGAAGTCACGCAGATAAGTCTCGGTGCCGATCATCTCTTGGCGGTCTACAGTGACGGTACCATCGCCGGTTCCGGCAGCAATAGCACTGGGCAGACGACGATCCCCACCGGGCTGGGTCGTGTCGCCGCAGTCGCCGCGGGTACCGGGTATTCACTGGCTCTGCTCGAGAGCGGGGTCGTCACGGGTTGGGGGCTCAACGATGCTGGGCAAACGACAATTCCGGTCATTGCACAGAGCGGGGTACGCCAGATCGTCGCTGGTCCCACACACGCACTGGCAATCGGGCTCGACGGTGGTGTCATTGCATGGGGCGACAACAGCAACGCCAAGACAGTCATACCACAGGCTGCGCAACACAGTATCATCCAGATCGCTGCCGGAACACAGCACTCGCTCGCGCTCACTGACGACGGCAACGTGGTCGCATGGGGGAGCGACAGTGCTGGTCAGGTCTCTGTACCGCCAGAAGCGATCGATGTCGTCGCGATCTATGCCGCAGGCACGACGAGTGCTGCAGTGACGCGTTCGGGGACGGTCATCTTCTGGGGCACTGTGGTATCACCACCCCTCGAAAATCCAGCGCTCTTGGCGTTCAGCGATACCCGCATCATCGCGGTGCACGGGTATGAAAGCACAACTCGGACGACGATTGTTCCTGCGGGGAGCGAATCACTGACGGTCACAGTCCCCTTCACCAGTCTGCTACTCAACCGCCGCTATCGCTATACCATCACAGCGACGAACCGAAACGGCACAACCATCGTCTCTGACACCTACATCACGCAAGCGACACCATCGACTCTGTTTGTCCCGTACGTAAGCACAGAAACCGGGTTTACGCCCGTGTCTGTCGTGACCAAATAAAGGCCGCGCCATGAGTAAGCACATCAGTACTCTCTGCATCAGCGTCTTCGTCCTCGGCGCACTCTACGGCCAGTCGTGGCGCGTCGGCACTGGCATGGCGCGCGCGCGCGTTTCACCGGAGCAGCACCGCGGTGTTCTGTCACGCGTCCTTTCCCTCCCGACGCGTGCGGTACCCGCCTTCGTATCGCAGGTCGTCCCGTGGGGAATTCCCACTGCACGGCTGCATACGATACCAGCGGCTGCCCTCGACCAGGTCGCGGCTGTCGCAGTCGGCGACCATCACGCACTCGCTCTCACCGCACCCGGCGTCGTCATAGGCTGGGGGACAAATACGGTCGGAGAACTCACCATCCCCCCAGTGCTGACGGATGTGGTCGACATCAGCGTGGGGAAATCACACAGCGTGGCGTTGAAATCCGACGGGACTGTCGTGAGTTGGGGGAATCCCGCCGTACGCGCCACCCTCACAGAACCACTCACCGACATCCTCCAGATGGCATCTGGGGCCGAGCACACCGTTTTTTTACGCAGTGCCGGTTCACCCAATATCGCTGTGATGGGCGATACACCGCTGCGTACCTATCCTGCGCTGATGTCGGGGAAAACTATCGTCCAGGTCGCCGCAGGCGATACATCTTCGCTGGCACTCGACCAAGACGGCGTCGTGTATCGCTGGGGAGACGACAGCTATATCCCGACAGACGCGCGCACAACGATACGCCGCATCAGCGCACGCGGCAGCCTCTACGCAGCGCAACGGGACGATGGCAACGTCGTGGTCTGGGGCGCGGTCGCAGGGATCGACTGGGGGACACTCGCGGTCACGCATAGTATCGGAGACTCACCAGACGTGCAGGTCTACACCCTCCCGGTACAGAATGGTGTGTTGCAATCCCTCGACGTGGCTGATTGGGGAATCGCCCTGCGCTACGGGACCGATGCACCGGCATTTTATCCGTTCACGGGTGGATCGTTCCCGTCTGATATCCCAACCGATACACTGACGCTGGGTATGCATCCGTCGCATGCGGCAGGATTAGCACTCGTCGCGACAGTACCGCTCGAAACACCGACGGCGACCACACCCCGAGGTCACCTGCCCCTGCCGGTCTCGACGAACAACACCCCCGGAAGTGTCGTCGTCTGGGGTGGGACACCTGCAGTGCAAGTAATCCCGAGTGCGGCTACCGACATCGTCAACATCGCCGCTGGAGCTGCACATATCGTCGCGGTTCGGAGTGGCGGGACCGTCGTCACTTGGGGTGAAAACACCTACGGTCAAACGACCCTTCCAGCGAGCATCGCCAGCGGCCTGACGCCATCCAGCCCGCTGCGTATTATCGAGGTCGCAGCGGGTGACCGACATTCGCTAGCGCTCCGGGCCGACGGAACCGTCGTAGCCTGGGGTGATAACCGCAACGGGCAGGCAACGGTACCGAGCGGACTCAGCGATGTACTGCATATCAGTGCGGGGAACGGGCATAGTGTCGCGCTCAAACGCAACGGCACCATCGTCGCATGGGGCGATGACACCTACGGGCAACTCAATACACCACTAACCGGAGGATTCGTCAAAATCGCAGCTGCCGGTGGGCATACCGTTGCGTTAAATCGGACCGGTGCGGTCGTCGCGTGGGGGCGAAATCATGTCGGGCA
>JBJOJU010000320.1:0-2791 GCA_046046485.1 Chloroflexota bacterium
CACATGGAGCCCGCGGTGGTCGAATCGGCGACCCGGCTGCTCGATGTGTTGGCGCGGCCCGACGACGCACGGGTATTCGGCGAATTGTACACCACCGAACTCTTGCTGCGCGTTCTGCGGACGCCAGTCGGGCCGCTGTTGGCGCAGATCGGCGTGCGTGATTCGCGCATCAACAAAGTGAGCGCGGCGATTTCGTACATTCGTGACCATTTTACCGAACCGCTGGATGTTGCCGAGACCGCCGAACGCGCCTATATGAGCGTTTCGAGTTTTCATAAGCATTTCAAAGCGGCGACGGCGCTCAGCCCGGTGCAATATCAAAAAGTATTGCGGCTCCAGGAAGCACGGCGTCTGCTGCTGGCGACCGACATGGACGCGCAAGAGGTCGCATTCACGGTCGGGTATCAGAGTGTGTCACAGTTTTCGCGCGAATATCGCCGCCAATTCGGGGCAGCGCCGAAGCATGACACGAAAAGGTTAAAGGTTAAAGGTTAAAGGTTAAAGGTTCGGCGTACCGAGAGAGAATTAGGCAAGAATGCAACGAATTCGGGTCCGACGATAGGTCGGTCTGAGGGTATCTTTATTTCATCGAGCAGAGAGGGAGCGACACGATGCAGCGACGAACGCTTGGGACACAGGGCCTTTCGGTGGGCGCAATTGGTTTTGGGTGCATGGGTTTGACGGGCGTCTTCGGCACACCGGGCGAACCGGCGGCGATGCGGGCATTGCTCCGCAGTGCGCACGACCGCGGAGTGACGATGTTCGACACCGCAGAAGTCTACGGTCCGTTCATCAACGAGGAACTGCTGGGCGAAGCGCTGGCACCCGTGCGCCAGTCGGTTGTCTACGCCACGAAATTCGGGTGGGATATCGACCCCGACACCGGTGCGCGCCGTGGCGGTGTCGACAGTCGCCCCGAGCGTATCCGTCAGGCCGTCGAAGGCAGCCTGCGCCGTCTCCGGACCGACTACATCGATGTGCTGTACCAACACCGGGTCGATCCTGCGGTCCCGATCGAAGACGTTGCCGGTACGGTCAAGCAGTTAATCGACGAAGGAAAAGTCCGCTATTTCGGCCTCTCAGAGGCATCGGCAGCCACAATCCGCCGGGCGCATCAGGTACAACCGGTGTCAGTCGTCCAGAGCGAGTACTCGTTGTGGACGCGGGGTGTCGAAGCGACGGTGTTGCCGACCCTCGACGAACTCGGTATCGGATTCGTGCCCTTCAGCCCGCTGGGGTATGGCTTTCTGACGGGGACGATCGACCAGCAGACAACCTTCGTCCCGGGTGATTTCCGCACGATGACGCCACGTTTCACCCCCGAAGCGCGGGCTGCCAACGAGACGTTGGTGACTTTTTTGCGGACATTTGCAACGGCGCGCGGGATTACGCCGGCACAGGTCGCATTGGCGTGGCTGCTTGCACAACGACCGACGATCGTGCCGATCCCGGGGACGAAGCGGGTCGAACGCCTCGCCGAAAACTTGGGTGCGGCCGATGTCGTGCTGTCGACCGGTGACCTGGCAGAAATCGCCGTGCAACTCGCTGCATTCGAAGTGACGGGCGAGCGTCTCCCTGCTGCAGCTTTGGGATTCACTGAAGCGTGAGTCGTACACTCCGCTCCGAAAAAATCCACCAGTGGGCCGTGACGACGCTGTTTGGGTTGTGTTTGTTTTTGAGTGGGATCTCGTTTGCCGCGGTCGCACCGTACCGCGGCATTGTGGCCATTGAGCACCTCGGTCTGACAAATGCAACCTTTGCGCTGATTATCACGGTTGGCGCGACGGTCGGTGCGGTGCTGGCCATGCTCCTCGGGTACATCTCCGACCACGCCAAAGACCGGCGGATGTTGGTATTGGTGACAGCGGTCGTCGGGGCGATTGCCTACGGCAGTTTGTATGCGTACCCCAGTCAGCTGCTGTTTATAGCGATGACGATTGTGTTGCTCCCGTTTGCCGGTGCGTTGTTTTCGCAGTTGATGGCCTATACGCGGACGTACTACAACACGCGGCAGCCCGACCGTGCGGAATTCATGATGTCGATGCAACGCACGTTGTTTTCGGCCGCGTGGGTGATTATCCCGCCTGTCGCCGGGTGGATGGCGAGTCAGTGGTCGGTATATGTGGTCTTTCTCGCGGCGATGATTGCTCACATCGGCATCGCGGCGGTCTTTCTGTGGCTGCTGTGGTTGCCGGATGCCCGCATCGTCGAACCAGCTGCGCTCCCAACGAACGAAACGCCGCGCCGCATCAGGATCCCCGCTGCGAGTTTTGGCGCTATCGTGGGCATCACGGCGATCCGCGCGGCGCTGATGGTGCATCTCGCGGGGCTGCCGCTGAGCATTGTGAATGATTTCGGCGGTGACCTCGGGGCGGTCGGCTTCAACGCCTCGCTGGCTGCGTTGCTGGAAGTGCCGTTGATGATCGCCTGGGCCTATGCGCTGCGGCGGGTGCAGAAGGTCCACATTATCGTGTTCAATGCACTGTTGTATGGGGTGTATCTCATCCTGTTGTCACGTGCCGAAAACATGCTCACCGTCTATTGGTTGCAGGGATTGAATGCCATCGCAACCGCTGCACTCCTGAGTATCACCATCAGTTACATGCAAGACATCATCAAGGGGTATGTCGGGCTTTCGACGGCGTTGATCGATGTAACGACCGTGATTGCGTCGTTGGTTTCTTCGGTGATTTTCGGCTGGTACGCGGTGGAAACTGTCTACCGGGGGACATTCCTGGCAGGCGGCGTCGTCGCGTTTGTTGGCGCGGTGATTCTCTGGGGAGCGGAGTGG